>CALISK010000190.1 GCA_938041625.1 uncultured Tenacibaculum sp.
AATGATAATTATGTTGTAGTAGAGATTTCTAAAGATGGTTTCGAGAAAAGTATAAAAACAATAACACCTTCAAGAAATAACAAATTAACAGCTGATTTTATTTTATTAAATGAAGAAACTCCTTTATTGTTAAATGCAAAAGAAGGAGGTGAATTAGAAAATGATGGAGTACGTCTTTTGTTTGCTGATGAGTCTTTGATTTATGAAAACGGAGAAGTTTATCAAGGAAAGGCTTCTGTTAAAATAGTATATTATAATCCTAGTAGTTTAAATTTTTTAACAGTTTCACCAGGTAATTTAGTTGGAGTTACAGCTGAAAACCAAGAAGTAGGTTTAGTGTCAGAAGGAATGTTAGATGTTCATATAACAGATGCTTCTGGAGAAGTGCTAAGGGTTGCTAATGACAAAAAAGTTAAGGTTACAATGCCTGCTAATAGTGAATCTAAAAATGAAATACCATTTTGGCATTTAAGTGAAAAATATGGTATATGGTATGAAGAAGGAAGAGCAATAAAAAAAGGAAACACATATGAATTTGAAGTATCTCATTTTTCTAGATATAATTTAGATTATACAGTACCAGATACGGTGAATTTTTGTGTTAAGTTATTAGGCGGAAGAGGTGGAGTTATTCAAAATTCTAAGGTGGTTTTAGAAGAAGAAGATGGTTCTAGAAGAGATGTGTATACTGATGATAAAGGTGAAATTTACTTTATGCTTGCTAAGAAAGGTGTTTATAAATTTATTTATAGAGGAATTACAAAAACAATAACTATAAACAGTAGTAGTACAAATAATTGTTTTAGTATACTTGTGAATGGAAGAGGAGGATCTGGTAGATCAAGTGGAACTAAATAGTTTAGGCTTTCTAAATTTAATTAAACGATTATATCTTAATAAGAAATAAAAAAACAGGAATTATATCCTGTTTTTTTTATTTTCAATTTTTATTGATTTGTTACAAGGGAAATTAGTAATTGTGCTTTACTCCTTATTTGAGGTTAGTTCTCTAAATAAACTTTCTAAGTTTTTGTTTTCAGAATTTAATTCAAGAATTTTTAATTCATGTTCTTGAGCAAAATCAAATAACTTAGGACGCATATCTTCTTCAGAAGTAAAAGTAAGCGTCCAAGAATTGTCAAAATTGTTTTTAATGTTAGTTACATTAGGTAATCGTTGTAAAAACTGTTCTTCTATTTTGTAATCAAAAGCAATGGTAATAATTTGTTCGTTGTTTTCTTTTAATTCATTTAATTGTTTGTCAATGACAATCTCGCCATTGTTAATAATAATAACTCGGTTGCATACAGCTTCTACTTCTTGCATAATATGTGTAGAAAAAAGAACTGTTTTGTTTTTACCTAAATCTTTGATTAAATTTCTGATTTCAACTAATTGATTTGGATCTAAACCAGTAGTGGGTTCATCTAGAATTAAGATACTTGGATCGTGTAAAATAGCTGCGGCTAGTCCAACTCGTTGCCTGTAACCTTTAGAAAGTTGGTTTATTTTTTTATGAGCCTCTTTACCTAACCCAACTTTAGAAATAACATCGTTAATGTTAATTGTTTTTATATTATGAATATCAGCATGAAATTGAAGATATTCTTTTACATACATGTCAGTGTATAATGGGTTATGTTCAGGTAAATAGCCTATTCTTTTTTGCGCATCAATAGGATTATTAACTACATTAATATCATCTACTAAAATTGTACCTTCATTAGGCTTGATAAAACCAGTTAAAATTTTCATTGTGGTAGATTTTCCAGCACCATTTGGGCCTAAAAAACCAACAATTTCACCTTTTTTTGCTGAAAAAGAGATGGTGTTTACTGCTTTCTGATTTCCGTATATTTTGGTAACTGAATTAAGTTGAATAGACATAGTTAACGAGTAAATTGAATTTTTATAGCTTTAATACTAGCTGAATTCAGAGTGATGTTTTCAAAAATAGTAAAACCTAGTTTTTTGTAAAATTTTATTGGAGATTGATAAAGTTGATTATTAGTTTTTAAATAAGTATTTGAAATTACTACCCATCCATTTAAAAGAGAGTGTTTTTTTTTAGCTTTTTCTAAAATCCCTCTACCTATACCTTTACCTTGAAATTTACTATCTAAAATCATTAAAAACCAATGCTCATCATTTCGAATAAAATCTGCATACCAACCAATAATTAGATCATTTTTAATTATAATTGTATGGTTAATATTTTTTAAAGAATCGATATATTCCTCAAATTCTTTAAGAGTATGGTGTTTAATTATTTCAGGATATTCATTATTCCAAAGAATTCTTAATGCTTTTTTTTGTATTGTATTAAGAGAATATATATCTAAAAAAATCATTTCTTTCTTTCATAAGAAACGAAACTATAATCAAATTTATTTTTTTCATCCGCTTTAAAATTCTCTCTAGAAACTTCAATCCATAAATTAGGATCTATTTCAGGGAAAAATACATCGGCCTCAAATGAGGCGTGTACAATAGTAATATCTAGTCTGTCAGCTAAATTTAAAGACATGGTTTGTTTGTAAATTTGAGCTCCGCCTATAATAAATATAGCATCTTCATTATTTGCTAATTCTAAAGCATTTTCTATGCTACTAGCAATTAAACAGCCATCTTTAAAGTAATTGTCATTTCTAGTAATGATAATTGTTGTTCTGTTAGGAAGTGGCTTTCCAATACTTTCAAAAGTATTTCGACCCATTAAAATATGATGTCCGGTAGTCACTTTTTTAAAACGTTTTAAATCAGCCGGTAAATGCCAAATTAAATCATTGTTTTTTCCTAATTCATTGTTCTGCCCAATAGCAGCAATAATTGTAATCATAAAAATAAATTGTTAGTGAAAATTACATGTTTTTCACCCATTCTTTTATGTAGCCAGTTAAATCTCTTTTATCTGTTGTAACTTCATTCAGGGCATTAGAACGAATATTTTCTATAATAGTTTTTACAGCGATTAAAACATTTTCATCATCAATCTCTGCTACAATATCATATATGTCTTCTTTTATAGTATCAATTTCTGAAATCATTTTTTTTATTTAGTGATTTTGGATACTAATTTAATCAGATTTTAGAACTTTAAAAGTAAAAAAGAGATAAAAGAACGTTAAAAAACTAGATTGCAACTGCTCCTTTAATATGTGGATGCGGATTATAATCTATTAATTCAAAATCTTCAAAAGTAAAATCTTCAATATTTTTTATAGAAGTATTCATTTCTATTTTAGGTAAACTCTTTGTTTCTCTAGATAATTGTAATTTTAATTGATCTAAGTGATTGTTGTAAATATGAGCATCTCCAAATGTGTGAATAAACTCGCCTGCTTCATAACCGCAAACTTGTGCAACCATCATCGTTAATAAAGCATAACTTGCAATATTAAAAGGAACTCCTAAAAAAATATCAGCACTACGTTGGTATAATTGACAAGATAATTTTCCGTCTGCTACATAAAATTGGAAGAAAGCGTGACAAGGAGGTAAAGCCGCTTTACCATTCGCTACATTTTCTGAAAAAGAAATAGAGGTATCTGGTAAAACACTAGGATTCCATGCAGAAACGATCATTCTTCGACTGTTAGGATTCTTTTTTAGAGTTTCAATAACATCTTTTAGTTGATCAATTTCATCACTATTCCAGTTCCTCCATTGATGACCATATACAGGTCCTAAATCACCATTTTCATCTGCCCAATCATTCCAAATACGAACACCATTTTCTTGTAAATATTTAATGTTTGTATCTCCTTTTATGAACCAAAGTAACTCATGAATTATAGATTTTAAATGTAACTTTTTAGTAGTAACCATTGGAAACCCTTCACTTAAATCAAAACGCATTTGATGACCAAAAACACTTCTAGTACCTGTACCAGTTCTATCTCCTTTTTCATTTCCATTTTCTAGAACATGTGTTACTAAATCTAAATACTGCTTCATGTTATCCTCATTTATTTTAGACTGTAAAAATAAAAAAGCATCAACAAAAAATGTTGATGCTTTATAATTTGTTTTTATGAAGTTATTAACTATTTGTAATCTAAGCCCAAATACAACCACCTCTAACACAATAACCATAATCACAGAATGTAAACCCACTAGGAGTATCTACACAACACTGGTTATTGCCTTTACAATAAGGCCTACTAAACATTGACCCGTTAATTTCATTTTGCTCTTTTTTAGATAAAATTTTAATACCTTTTAAGTTTGATATTTTCTTCATGATTGTTATTTTGGTTAATTAATTTGTTTTATAAGTAAATACATCCACCGTTTGGTAAGCATCTTCCAGGAAAACATCTTATAATACCAGTAACAGTATTTTTCCTACAACAATATCCTGGGTCTCCACAACCTCCAATTATGTCAGCCCCATTAATTTTGTTTTGCTCTTTTTTAGATAAAACTTTAATGCCTTTTAAGTTTGAAATTTTTTTCATGATTGATTTTATTAAGGTTGATTAATTTTAAGCGTAAATACAATTACCAAAACGACAGAAGCCAACAAAAGCATCTACTCCGTTAGGGAGTGAAATGTAACATCTGCTACCTCTACAAAATGGTCTTATGGTATTGGAACCATTAATTTCGTTTTGTTCTTTTTTAGATAAAACCTTGAAACCTTTTAATTTTGATATTTCTTTCATGTTTGAAAACTATTTATGGTTGATTAAATAAATTTTTTATGCCCAAGCGCAGTAACCATTACTAAAACAATATCCATAATCGCAAATAGAAAGTCCATTAGGAGTATCTATACAACATTGATTGTTACCTTTACAATATGGTCTATTAAACATAGATCCATTAATTTCATTTTGTTCTTTTTTAGATAGGATTTTAACACCTTTTAAGTTTGAAATTTTACTCATAATCTTATTTTAATTTTTATAAGGTTGATAATTAAAGTTAAATGTGAAAAATCACATTATAAATTTTACAATGAATTATAGTATGTATAGGAAATACAGGTTTATAAAGTAATTGAAGTTTAATTTTTTTTCAAAAGTATTTTAAACTTAAAGCCAAGTACAACTATAGTAACCATAGCAATGACCTACTTCACAGAGTTCGTAACCACTAGAGGTAGTTATGCAACACAACCCGTTAGAACAATAACGGTTAGTTCCATTAATTTTAATTAGCTGTTTTTTTGATAGAATTATGACTCCTTCTAAGTTTGAAAGATTTTTCATTAGTTGTTTGATTAAGAGGTTGTTGTAAATATATGTAAAAAATGCAAATAATTCAAAAAAACAACTCTAAAAATACAAACTTCATATTTTTGGATGAAAATTACAGTGTTATTAAGAATTAGTGTTTGGTTTTATACCCATAAGTAAATAATTTTCTAGCACCTCTGATACTGCATCTTTGATATTTATGATAAGCTTGAGCAGCTTTTTCTTTAATTTCTTTTTTTGATTCATGGTTAGACCAACCATCTATAGCGGCTTTTAAAGTATAGGCTTCTGGAGCCATCAAATTGGTAGTAAGCAGAATTGGATTTGTATTTGCCTTTTTTAGCTCTTTAGAAAAGAAATTTTGACTAAAACAAGCTAAGATAATCACATCTTTTTTTAGAGAACTCTTCTTAGTATAATTAATATTAACTTGAAAGTCCATTAATCCATCATGACCTATATAGGAAACCAAATCTGAACTCCCACCAAATTTTAGATTTTTTGATTTAAACACTAAGTTTTCTGTGTTTTGATGATTAACGGCTTTTAAAAAGTTTTCAGTGCATTTCTTTATTTGTTCTCCATCATAAGCATCTGCTAATAAGAATAAATCTTTCTTTTTATGTTTGAATAATATCCTTTCTAATATGTTTGGATTTTTTGTATCTAACTTAGAAACTAATTGCCAGTCTTTCGTTTTGTATTTAAAATAAGATTTTAAACCATAAGCAGCACCCCAATATAAATTGTTGCGAGGATCTTTTCCATTGCCTAATTTTTTTGGAACAGGAACAATTCCTTGAAATTGATTATCGCAGAGAGCTACAAAAACATGTATTGTTTTAGTTTGCGAATAAATTTTTGAGAAGAAGATAAAAAGACAGAATAAAAATATTTTTTTCTTTAGCATTAGATTTTTTTAAGTGTTACAAATAGAACGTTTTTAAAGACTTAAAATTATGTTTTTCTAAAGAAAGGTAATCTTTAAGAAAATAATAGGATTGAAAGAATGCCTATTATAGAAGCAAGAGAACCCATTGAAATTACTAGTTTAGGGGTAATGCTAATGGCTTCTTTATCTTTTTCGAGAATATTGGCATTTAGCTTTTTGGCAATTAAAAGGCCAATAGTTGAGTCGAATATTCCAATTAAAAAAGAACCAATTATAGAAATTATAAGTCCATCATACTTTTCTAAATATAATGCGATTAATCCATAGATTACAAAAGATCCAAAAGTTAACCATACATATTCAAAGTTTAATTTTCTTGATAATATAGAGCCAATAGCATCATATATAGCAATAATAGCTAATGCAATCAAAATTATAATTATTGATTCCATGGGGGGATTATTTTGAGGTTAATTTTATATTTATCCTATAATCATTCCTGCAATCGTAGCAGACATTAATGAAGCAATAGTACCTCCTATTAATGCTTTCATACCAAAATTAGATAGCGTTTTTCTTTGTCCAGGAGCCAAAGAACCAATACCACCAATTTGTATACCAATAGATGCAAAATTAGCAAAACCACAAAGCATATAAGTAGCCATTATAATAGACTTATTATAAGTTAAGTGTGTTGCATTAGCGATGTTTTTTAATTCTGCTAATTGTATATACCCCACAAATTCACTAGCTGCTAATTTAATACCTAATAATTGTCCCATTAAAGCGATGTCTTCACTAGCAACACCTATTAACCACATTAAAGGCGCAAACATATACCCTAACACAGACTCTAAAGAAAATTTTTCATAAGGTGTATTTGTAGCCATCCATCCATTTAAGGAAGTAATGTCACCAACCCATCCTAAAATACCATTAATCATAGCTATGAAAGCTACAAAAACTAGTAACATAGCACCTACATTCATTGCTAATTGTAATCCTTCAGTAGTTCCATTAGCAATTGCATCTAAAATGTTTGAGCCAATTTTTTCAGAAGAAACTTTCACGTCAGTATTAATTTCCTCAGTTTGAGGATATAATATTTTTGAAATAATAATAGCACCAGGAGCTGCCATTACAGAAGCAGCAAGTAAGTGTTTTGCAAATTGTAATCGTAAAACAGGATCGTCGCCTCCTAAGAAACCAATATATGCAGCCAAAACTGCACCAGCTACAGTAGCCATACCACCAATCATAACTAGTAATATTTCTGATTTGGTCATTTTCTCTAAGTAGGCTTTTATTAATAAAGGAGCCTCTGTTTGACCTAGAAATATATTACCCGCAACAGACAAGCTTTCTGCCCCAGAAATTTTTAAAATTTTAGAAAGTGTCCAAGCTAAAGCTTTTACAACTTTTTGAATAACTCCTAAATAGAATAATAATGAAGTTAATGCAGAGAAAAATATAATCGTAGGTAGTACTTGAAAAGCAAAAATAAAACCAAACGTATCCATGTCTACAACTAAACCTTCAAAAAGGAATTTACTTCCAGCTCTTGTAAAATCTAAAACATTAACAAATAGGTTTCCAATACCTTCAAATATCTTTTGAATAAAAGGTATTTTTAATACTCCAAAAGCAATTAAAAGTTGAAAAGCTAAACCTAAGCCTACAGTTTTCCAATCTATTGCTTTTTTATTAGAGCTAAATAGAAAAGCAATTACTAATAATGCAATCATTCCTAAAATACCTCTACCTAAACTATTTAATGAAAATCCTTGACTTTCGATTAATTTTGTTTGTTCTATTGCAGCTTTGGGAGTTTCTCTAGCTATTACTGTTTTTTTGCTAGATGAAAAATTATAGTTAACATTACCTTCGGATAGAGAAAGTTTTTCATCTTTCAGTTCCACAACATTATAATATCTAACAGTATCTTTTGGTTCTGTATAATTAAATATTAATAAATTATTTTGGTGAATATAATTACCAGAGGCTTTTAAGCTGTCTTTACCTTCTAAAAAGTAAGAAAAGACACCATTGCTAAGTTTAAAATAATCTCCTTTATTAATGTCTATTAATTTTTCTCCTTTTGTATTTTGTATAGAAGAAAAATTCCAGTTTTTCTCTATTTTTTGAGCAAATAGAGTTATTGAAAAACAAATAAGGATAAATGAAATGAATTTTTTCATGCCAATAAGGGAAGGGTTGTTTATAAACGTTTACTTATTTCGTCTCTAATTTTAGCTGCTAGTTCATAATCTTCATTACCTACAGCTTTATTAAGTTGTTCTTCTAATTCATTTAGAGAAAGTTGAGAATTATCACTTTCTAAAATGAGTTCATCCTCTGTAATAAGTTCTATATCATTAACATCAGACTCTTGTTGAATATCTATTTCTTCATCCGATTTTAAATAAATACCAGCTTTATCTAAAATGTTTTTAAAAGTAAAGATAGGAGCTTGAAAGCGAACCGCTAAAGCTATTGCGTCAGATGTTCTTGTATCTATAGATTCTTCAATACCATCTCTTTCACATATTAAGCTAGAGAAAAAGACACCATCAACAAGTTTATGAATAATAACTTGTTTCACTTCTATTTGAAACCTTTCAGCAAATGATTTAAATAAATCATGAGTTAGAGGTCTAGGAGGTCTAATTTCTTTCTCTAAAGCAATTGCAATAGATTGTGCTTCAAAAGCACCTATAATAATTGGTAATGTTCTTGTTCCTTCCATTTCGCTCAACACAAGAGCATAAGCTCCGCTTTGAGTCTGACTATATGAAATTCCTTTGATGGTTAATCTTACTAAGCTCATGTATCTGTCTTCATACAAAAAAAGCTGTCTTTCATAGACTGCCTTTAAGGTGTCACAATTTAATAAAAAATATGAGTACAAAAAGTGTTTCTAAGTAAAAAATAAAAACCTCGAAAATAAAGGTTTTCGAGGTTTTGTATATATTTAACTTTATTAAGCTTGTTTAAAGGCTTTTAGTTTCTCTATAAGTTGAGGAATTACCTCAAAAGCATCACCAACAATTCCATAATCAGCAGCTTTAAAGAAAGGAGCTTCAGGATCATTATTGATTACAACTTTTACTTTAGAAGCATTTACACCTGCTAAATGTTGAATTGCACCAGAAATACCAATAGCAATATATAAATTTGAAGCAACAGGTTTACCAGTTTGCCCTACGTGTTCACTATGAGGTCTCCATCCTAAATCTGAAACTGGTTTAGAACATGCAGTAGCAGCTCCTAAGATATCTGCTAATTCTTCTACCATTCCCCAGTTTTCTGGTCCTTTTAAACCACGTCCTGCAGAAACAACAACATCAGCATCTGAGATCGTAACTTTCCCAGTAGCTTTGTCAATAGACACAGAGTTAACTCCTAAATCTGGCATTGTAGCATCAAAACTTTCTGTAGATCCACTAACCGCATTTTCGTGAGCTCCGTAAGAATTTTTAGCAACCCCTATTACTTTGTTTTCACTAATGATTTCAGTATTGTTAAAACCTTTATTAGAAAAAGCTTTACGTTTTACTACAAAAGGACTTGTGCTGTTTGGTAATTCAACTACATTAGAGGCATAACCAGCTTCTAAACTAACAGCAACTAAAGGAGCAACTGTTAATCCATCAATACTAGAATCGATAATAACAGTATTTGAACTTTGATTTTTTGCAACTTGATTTATAATTGAAGCATAAGCTTTGGCGTTAAAAGAAGATAAGTCATTTTTTACTTCGATTACTTTCTCTGCTCCATAAGCATATAACTCAGAAGCATCTCCACCATTTATAGTTAAAGCAATAACATTAGTACCTAATTGTTCTGCTACCTTTTTTCCATATGAAACAACTTCATAAGCTGTTTTTTTGAATTTTCTTTCCGATGAATCGGCAAAAACTAATACAGACATATTAATATATTTTTAGAGTTTTAGTAAAAATGATTTCATCCTTTACTAAAAAAGTGATTTTAAATTTAAATTGCTTTTGCTTCGTTATGTAATAAGTTGATTAAATCATCAACATTGTCTACTAACTTTACGTCACCCTTTGGTGCTGGCTTCTCAAATGTTTGAGTACTGGTAGAATTGCTAGCTCCAGTTGGCTCAATAACATTTAAAGGCTTTTTTCTGGCCATCATAATACCACGCATATTAGGAATACGTAAATCTTTTTCTTCTACTATTCCTTTTTGTCCAGCAACTACTATAGGTAAAGATGAAGTAACTTTTTCTTCTCCTCCGTCAATTTCTCTTTCTAAAGAAGCACTTGTACCTTCTATTTCAACTCCAACACATCCGTTTACAAAATTATATTCAAGTAAAGAAGCTAACATTCCAGGAACCATTTGCCCATTATAATCAGCAGATTCTTTTCCTGCTAGTACTACGTCATAACCTCCATTTTTTACGACTTCAGCTAATTCTTTTGCTACTAAAAAACCATCAGTAGGTACTGCATTAACACGAATAGCATCATCCGCTCCAATAGCTAAAGCTTTACGTAAAGTAGGTTCAGTTTCAGCGCCTCCAACATTTACAACTGTTACAGAAGCTCCTTGCTTTTCTTTAAACCACATTGCACGAGTTAAACTGAACTCGTCATAAGGGTTTATAACAAATTGAACCCCATTAGTATCAAATTTAGTATTGTCATCTGTGAAATTAATTTTTGAAGTGGTATCTGGCACGTGGCTGATACAAACTAATATTTTCATATATTTTGTTTTAGAACGCTTAATTTTGTGCCACGAATTTAAGTATTTTTTTTGATTTATTATGCATGCATAGTAAATTTATTAAAATGAGAAGTTTTTTTAACAGGTTCTTAATAATATATTAAAACACTTTATTTATAGTGTATTGTTAAAGAAAAGAAGGTTCTCATTTGTTAGTTTTAGTATTTTGAAATAGACTGTTTAGTTATTAATAAGATACTAAAAGGAAGTACCATGCTTAAATACGACAAATCAAAAACGGTTCCATAGATATTCTTAGCAACACCTTCTTCAAGTATATTTAAAAGAAAAGTAATAAAGACTAAAAAGAATATTATATAAAGAGAATACTTATAGGTATTGTTAATAGTTAGGTTTTTTCTAGAAAGAAATAAAGGAGTTATTAGAGATATTATAATTAGAATTTTTGGAGCATATTTGGTTTGGTGAGTAAATGGATTATGCTCAATAGCTATAGAGATGTTATCTATGGAAAATAATATAGGGACTATTAATAAGGTTATCCAAAAAAAAGAGAAAAAAATGAACTTTAATTTGTAGTGAATCGTAGATTCTATAAAAACAGAAAAAAATATTAAAAGAAGTGGTATTAACACAATTCCTCTAGTTAAGATTAAGAGAGTAATTAGAAGAGTTGAAAGAATAATTGTATTTGTTTTTTGACTTTTAATTTTCTCTTTCCAAGTGCTTATAAATAAGATAAGTAATAATACATTGCTCATTAAATCACTTTTAACAAAAACTTCCCATAAAAAAGAAGGTGATAAAATGAATAATATTAGGATAGTAAGTTTTGTTTTATGTTGTCTATTAGTTTTTAATAGCCATATAAAAAACAACAAAAAAACAAATGGTTGAAGTAAGCCTACATCTCCCATAAAATAAAAAGGCAAACCAATGTATGATAAGCCAGGTAAGTTAGAAGAAGTTTGCCCCAAATGATCTAATTGATTGTATGGATAAACTCCTTTGAGCATGTTTTCTATTGTAATATGCATGGCAGACCACCTATCAACATTTAAATTAGAGCTGTCAATTACAATATTTATAAGAATAAAGATTAAAAATAAGATAACGATAAAAAACAAAAAATAACTATTAAATTGAGTTATACTGTTTATTTTTTGTTTGTTTTTTTCTAGAAAAAAAAGACAAATTAATATACAAGATACATAAATGAAAGAAATAACATATTCAGAAATAAAAGGTTGTCTACTACCGTATCTCAAGATAAAAATAACATTAACAAATAAAAATATAAGTAAAGGAAAATTAAAGATAAATAGAGTTTTGTTTTTTCTTAACACTTTTTAAATCATTTAAAATAATCAAATATAATTTTTTTACAGCTATTTTATTTATTTTTGCAAATCAAATAAACAACTACTTTAATATAACGTATGAAAACAATTCAATTTAGAGAAGCTATTTGCGAGGCAATGAGTGAAGAAATGCGTCGTGATGAGAGTATCTATTTAATGGGAGAAGAGGTTGCTGAGTATAATGGTGCTTATAAGGCAAGTAAAGGAATGCTTGACGAGTTTGGTGCTAAGAGAGTTATAGATACCCCTATTGCCGAATTAGGTTTTGGAGGTATAGCTGTAGGATCAGCTATGAACGGTAACAGGCCTATTGTAGAATATATGACTTTCAATTTCTCTTTAGTGGGTATTGATCAAATTATTAATAATGCCGCTAAAATACGTCAAATGAGTGGTGGTCAATTTAATTGCCCTATCGTTTTTAGAGGTCCAACAGCTTCTGCAGGTCAATTAGCTGCCACACATTCACAAGCATTTGAAAGTTGGTTTGCAAATTGTCCAGGATTAAAAGTAATAGTACCTTCTAATCCATACGATGCAAAAGGATTATTAAAAGCAGCAATTAGAGATGATGATCCTGTAATTTTTATGGAATCGGAACAGATGTATGGTGATAAAATGGAGATTCCTGAAGGAGAATATATTATACCTATTGGGGTTGCTGAAATTAAAAAAGAAGGATCAGACGTAACAGTGGTTTCTTTTGGTAAGATTATAAAAGAAGCTTATAAAGCCGCAGATAGTTTAGCTAAAGAAGGTATTTCTGTTGAGGTAATAGATTTAAGGACTGTTCGTCCTATGGATCATAATACAATATTAGAATCTGTAAAGAAAACAAATAGATTAGTGATTTTAGAAGAAGCTTGGCCTTTTGGAAGTGTTTCATCTGAAATAACTTTTAGAGTGCAAGACGAAGCTTTTGACTATTTAGATGCACCAATTAAAAGAATAACAACGGCTGATACACCAGCACCATATTCTCCAGTATTACTAGAGAAGTGGTTACCTAATGCTAACGATGTTATTAAGGCAGTTAAAGAAGTAATGTACCTTAAATAAGAAAGTTATAAAATTAAATTTTTTAAAAATCCTTTTGGCATATTTTTTGTCGAAAGGATTTTGATGTAAATAAAGATATGAAAGTTAAAGTTTTTATAATATTCATTTTTTTGAGTTTGGTAGTAAAAGCTCAATTAGTAATTAAGGGTAAAGTAGTTGATGAGTTTAATAATCCAATGCCAGATGTATCGGTATTTATTAAAGGAACTACACAAGGAACTAATACTAATTTTGATGGAAGATTTGCTTTTAAAGTAAAGAAAAGAAGAGGCGTTTTAGAGGTTTCTTTTATTGGGTTTCAAACTCAAACACTAAAGGTTTCTCCGAAAACAAAATTTTTAAACATTGTTTTAAAAGAAGGAGCGAATGTATTAGAAGAGGTAATTGTTGTAACTAAACCTAAAAAGAGGTTAAAAAAGAAAGAAAATCCTGCGTATAAGATTTTAAAAGAAATATGGAAACGCAAAAGAAAAAATGGAGTTGATTTAGTAAACAATTACCAATTTAAAAAACACACTCAAATTGAGATAGGTTTAAATAACTTGGATTCTGGATTCATTAAAAGAATTTTCAAAAAAGAATATAAAGAGATTATTAAGGAAGTTAAATATGATAGTGATGGAATTAACTATTATATCCCAATTTTTTTAAGTGAACAAATAGCAAAAGTTTACGGAAATAATAAAACAAATGAAGTAAGAGAGGATATTGAAGCTGAAAAGCAAGAAGGTTTAGGGGCACAAGGATTTGTTTTTGATAGAATGTCTAATACATTTCAGAATGTAGATGTATTTAGAAATAATATTACATTATTAAGAAAGTCATTTGTAAGTCCTTTATCTACAGATGGTTTTGCAACATATGATTATGTGTTATATGATAGTGTTGTAAATAACAAAGAGAAATTATATAATATATTTTTCTTTCCTATTAGAGATCAAGATTTAGCATTTAAAGGAAATTTTTGGGTAGCAGATAAAGCATTTACAATTAAGAAATTGAGAATGCAGGTAGTTAAAGGAGCCAATTTAAACTTTGTTAGAGGTTTAACTTTTGAGAAAGAATTTGAAGTAAGGAATGATAGTATTTATATCCCTACAAAAAATGCTTATGAAGGAGATTTTACATTCTTAGATAAAAATGAGGCAAATAAAGGATTGACCATTAAAAAAACAATAGGCTACAGCGATTATGTTTTAGAGAAGCCTTTACCTAATGAGTTTTATCTAACATCGAAACAAAAAATAAGGCCAGATCAATATTTTAGATCGGATAATTATTGGAAAAAACAAGATACTGAAAGTAGTAAAGAGACCTATAAGTTAATTAAAACGGTAAAAGAGAAAAAGGAAATAAAGAAATTAACTGGTTTAATTAATACCATTTCAAGTGGTTTTATAAATATACCAGGATTAAATTTACAATTAGGTCCTTTTTGGACTGCTTTTGCAAATAACGAAGTAGAAGGATTTAGAACTAGATTAGGATTTAGAACATTTAAAACAAAGGATGATCGATTTAGGTTGTCAGGCCATTTAGCTTATGGGTTTAAGGACAAAGATTTAAAATATGGAGCAGAAGCTCAATATTTATTGTCTTATGCACCTAGAATTACAACTAGTGTTGCCTATCAAAAAGATATAGAACAATTAGGAAGTTCTTTGTTAAATACAACGCAATTATTAGGAAGTACTTTTGGTTCAACAGCATTGTTTTCTAGAGGAAATAATTTTTTCTTATCTACAGTAGAAAAATATGCTACCAATTTTGATTATGCAGTGAATAATAATTTTCATTTAGGATTTAATTTTTCACGCTCACAAATACAATCAGCCAGTCCTGAAAATTTTTCGATTCGATATAATGATGATTTAGGAAGGATACAATCAAGAGTTACAGATGTTGCTTCTGATGTGTATTTAACATTTACACCAGGTAGGTTTGTATATGGATTAGGAGTTCAACAACGTTATGGAAGAAATGTTTTTCCATCTATTGTAATTAACTATCGCCATGGGTATAAAGGTTTTTTGAATGGAACTCATGATTACGATAAAATTCAAATAAAATATAATCAACCAATTTTATTAGGAAAGTATGGTTTATTGGATGCTACTGTTGAAGGAGGTAAAACCTTTGGAA
>CALISK010000191.1 GCA_938041625.1 uncultured Tenacibaculum sp.
TATTCGTAATTTACATTGTCTTGATTTACAAAATCTTGCAAAGCAAAAGTGACAGAAATATTATCTCGTTCTCCATTTACATAACTTAAGGTGTCGCTTTTAGTTTTAAAATAAAGTTTTGGGGCTTGCTTATAAATATTGTTATTTATATTCAGTTTTGCCAAACCAATATCTGATGCAGCAAAAAGTTGATTGTTTTCAATAACAATATCGTTGGTGTTGTTTTGGAGTAAACCATCAGATTCATAAAAACTATTGGTAATTTTTGAATTTTCTATATTTATAGTATCTAAAACTACTTTTTTAACGCCATTTTGGGTTGCCAACCAGATTTCATTTTCTTCTGTCAGGATACTTTGCACACTTAAACCATCGGTGTTTTTTAGATGCAAGACTTCTTTTTCATTATATATGTAAACACCTCTACCATTTGTACCAACCAGCAAATGTTTTGTAGTCGCAGTTAAACTGTTTATAGGTAGTGTTGTGAATTCTGAAGTAATTGGTCTTATAAGGGTGTCGTTTACCAACTGATGTAAACCATCGCTACCACCATAAAACAACTTGTTTTTATAAATATTACTTGTGATTAATCCGTCTTTTAATACAACATCCTTCCATTTTTTTGTGATTAAGTTTGCTTTAAAAATATGCGCACTAGTATTATAATACTCATAATTATTAAAAAGAGTAATGTCTTTAAATAAACCCATTTCATTTCTAAACTGAAAATGATGGCTTTCTCCAATATAATCACCCCTTTTAATCTTTATGCGTTTAAGGGTTTTATAATCATAACTTTCGGCGCCTGAAATAAGTTTTATTTGTCTTGAAGTAGGGTCTTTTTTTATTTGATAAATTTCTGCATGTGGGTTTTTTATTTCAATAATAGTTTCAATAGTATTGGTCTGTTTGTTTAATTTATAGAACCCTTTTTGTTGTATCCCAATAAATAAAGCACTGTCAATATTGGCTATTTTCTGTACTTTTTTATCATTTAAATAATATTGAGATTGCAATTGTGAGTTTGGCAATAGCGTAATACCATTTGTGAAATTTCGCAACCAAATATTGCCTTTGCTATCTTTATAACTACCTACATTTTCTTTATGTTCAGAAAATGAATATGTATTTATTAATTCTAAATTGTAATTAAAAATAAACAAATGACCAGGAATACTAACCTGTATTTCATCTTTAACCGCCTTACATTTAAGGTAGTCTACACTTTTAACTGTTTTATCTATGGTTTTAAAATCAAAACTACTTGCTTGTTTAGTGGTTATATTAAAAAAAATCAACCTTGTACCACCTGCTCTAAAGAATAGGTTATTTGGTAATATTCCTGCTGCAGTTATATAGTCATAGTCATTAGTAAAATCAATTAAAGAGGTGTTTGGAATTTCTTCTTTTAAATTAAAATCTAAATCATACACCAAAAATTTATCTTTTAAGAGGTAAATAATTTGTTTGTTAATTGGGTCAAAAAAATATGACATTTCACTAAATTCGATTCCTTCTTGCTTTGCAATTTCTATAGATTTTGATCCGACATCATTTACATTAGGATATATATTTACTAAGACACCATCTTTTAGAGTAAAAGCTCCTGTACTACTATAAAACCATAGCATTTCTTTATTTTTTGAGATGCTGCCTGGTGAAAGTACCTTTTTGTCTTTGGTTTGAAACTTGTAAATACTATCGTTTTTAATATAGCCTTGGTAACTGCTCTTAGAGAAATACCATAACCTTCCTTGCAAGTCTAAATCTAGTAACCATGTATCGTTATTTGGCAAACCGTCTTGAATGGTAAACGTTTTAAAAGTTTCACCATCGTATTTTACCAAACCTCTGTTGGTTGCAAACCACATAAAACCATCTGCGTCTTCTTGTATGTCGTAAATGTGGTTAGATGGTAAACCTTGTTTTGTGGTATAACGTATTGGTTCTTGTGCAGAAAGTGTTGCACAGAACAAGAATAATGCTAGTATGGTTAGTTGTTTTAGCACGTTATAAAGGTAATATAATTAAATTTAGTGCATTTAGTCTATGTCACGCTTCATTTTTTCAGTTTCTTGAACAAAATCTTTGTAACCATCTAAATTACTTTCAAAATCTGCTCTGCCAGAATGCATACCTTCTTTACGAGAAGACAATCCTTTTTGAACAAATTTATAAACCATGTATGGAGATTTAATATATCTAAACCTATCATACGCTGTTTTAGAGCCTCTTTTTCTACTTTGCGTTATTCTACCTGTATCAATTAAAATAGTTCCTGTACCAAATAGTTTTCCTACCAATCCAACATTTACAAAAGCACTCCGAACTTGATCGTAGTATATCGAACGCATATCTGCGCCAATAAAGCCTGATTTTAATATTAATCGTTTATTGGTTACCACATAATCGGTAACTTTATAAAATAGATAACCTATAAATGGAATTAATACAGATATAAATATAAGAATTCCCGATATAATAGTAAAAGTACGTTTTGGGTTTGCTCCCATATTAGTATTTTTATGAGTAGCCAGAGGCTCGATATTAAAGAACATTATAAATGCAAGTATTAGTATCAACAATGAAAATATAAATGAAGCGAACATTATAGATTTTAAATCTGGTTTGCCGTTCCAGATTACTTCTTCGTTCTCTTCTAAAATATGTTGTATTTGTGTGTCCATAAATAATAAATTAAGATCTATTTATGTCTATTTCTCCACTAATAGTGTGTATTTGCCCAGGAGAATCATAATAATGTCCAGAAATGATGATTTTTATGTTATCACCTGAATTTTGTCCAAAAAGTTGATAGTCTAAAGTGATAGCGTTGCCTGGACTTGAGTAATTAATATCTACCCCTTGAATGTTTAATATACTTATCTGAGCACCTATTAAAGTTATACTTGAAGGAGTTACTAATTGAAAAGGGCATGGCATAGTTGAGAATCCAAAACTCAACTCAAAAGTATCACCAACAGTATTTTCTGAATTTATTTTAAAAATACAACTATATCCTGAAGTTGGCGCTAAAGGAGTGTCTGAAGTTATTATGTTTGTAGAATAACTTATAGGTGTACCATTATCTATAATAAATTCTATTTTATCTGCACTTCTTGAAGGAGAATTATCGTCATCGCCACAACTTAAAAAAGTTATAAGTAGTATTGAAAGCATTACTGTTTTGAAAATTGATTTTGTCATGGTTTTTATATTTATAGTTATTTACTAGTTATATTGATGAGCATCTCCATTTACCTGAGTTCCCTTTAATTAAAAAACTGTTCTCAGAATATATATTTGGTTTGTCCTTGAGTAAAGATGTATCATAATCTAACTCATACATTGGTGTTTTTGTTTTTTTGTAGTTGGCAATAACTTTAAGTTTATTCTCATTGATTGTTTCTAACAACAAACCATCTTGTATTTCTATTGATAAGGTTTTCACTATAATATTAGATTTTTCTTGCTTTAAAATAAACGGTTTTATTTTGTCTTCTAATAGTACATTATACACAGAAACTATTTTTTGTTTACGACCGCCAACATCTTTAGTGTAT
Source organism: uncultured Tenacibaculum sp. (assembly GCA_938041625.1). Classification (GTDB taxonomy): domain Bacteria; phylum Bacteroidota; class Bacteroidia; order Flavobacteriales; family Flavobacteriaceae; genus Polaribacter. The sequence goes on from CALISK010000191.1 coordinate 3,567, forward strand.
AACGAGTCTAATTTTATATAACCTTGCTGATGCAAGCGCTTCATATAACTCAATTCTTTTTTTGAGTTTACATTGTCTTTAAAATAACCACGTTCACCAAAATAAATAATATTTGATTGATTAAGTCTTGATTGACAATCTACTATTATTTGTGTGGCATCTTCCTCTGTCAACTTATTGGAGGTATTCTCACATGAGAATAAAATAAAAGATATTACAAACGAAAATATAATGTGTGTTTTTGTCATAATTTGATTTTTTTAAAACCTAATAAGGCGAGGTTTCCAGATTTTAGTTTTAGAATCTTTTACAAATTCAATTGTATTAAGACAGGTTCCGTTAGGATAAAATATTAACTTAGAATGACTGTCTGGTTTTCTGTTTTCATCAAAAAAAGGTGTTTTTGTTGTTTTATATAACACATCTATTTCGGCCTTTTCATCACTTATTTTTCTAATATCTTTTACCTCTAGTACGTTATATTCAATTGCACGTACAGAAGTTGATATTTTAATTTCTTTATTAATATAAGGCGTTGCCTTATCGGTAAGAACTATTTGATAAGGTTGCATAGATGACCTTGGATTATCACTTAATTCAAGTTTTACAAAACCATCATTATAAAGATTTTTATAAAATTTAAACAAATTATCACCTGTTGATTGGGAAAGGTAATCTTGCGATCTTACAAAAGAATGCATTCCACTCATGTTTCTAAAAAAAACATTTGGATGTTTTACTTCACGCTCTTTTAAATATTCTAAAACATTGGATTTAGTTAATGAGTTCTTGTCGCCAGAACAAGAATTCACTAACATTGCTAACACAAACAATGATATTGTTTTTAGGTTTTTTTTCATGCTAATTAGTTTGATTTTTTTTTTAATGGCAACTCACCCATCCAACCTCATTGCCTTTACCGAATCTAACTGCCTCTGTATATTCATCTGGTTTATCTTTTAAGTGCGTTTTGTCTAATGAGGTATCGTAAAAAGGTGTTTTTATTTTTTTGAATCTTGTTTCAACATCTGCTTGATATTCTGTTAATAAATTTATTTTGAGTACTTCTTGCACTTCTCTATATAATATTTTTACATAAACAATATTTTCTTTTTGCTTTGTAATATACTTTTTATATTCATCTTTTATAACAATGTTGTATAAAGTGAAAATTTGTTCTCTATTACTTAATTGATGTGTACTAGAAGATAAAGAATCTAAAGTTATAACTCCTTTTTTTTGTAACTTCTTTAAATAGTTCACTTCTATTCTTCCAGATATATCATCATTGTAAGACATTTTACCAACAAACATTCCTTTTACAACTTGTATTGGTCTTTCCTTTTCACATTTTTTTAGATGTTCTAGCGCATAATTTTTAGTCAATGAATTCTTGTCACCAGAACAAGAACTCATAAACATAATTAACACTAAAAATGAAACTACTTTAACTATATTTTTCATTGGTTGTTTTTTACGGTTTTATAATAATTAAATTTGTATTATTTAGTTGTGATTTCCCACTTATTGACATTGCCTTTTCTAAAAATAACTTGTTGAGTGTATAAATCACTTTTGTTTTTAAAATAACTTTTTTTACCAATATATTCTTCTCTATAAAAAGGTGTTTTTATTTTCTCAAATTCTACAGTTGCTTTAGCAAATTTTGCATTAATATTTTCAATCTCTAAAACAGATTTTGCCTTTACTGTCATTAACAGTAAGTTTCTTCGACTTGTACTTGTTTGGATTGTATATTTCTCGTGTTCAGGCTTTATACTAACATTATATGTTGAAAACAATTCTGTTTTATTCCCATATTTCTTAGTTTTTTTTGAAACCAAGGTCAAATCTATTTGGCCATCTGCCTCTAATTGCTTTAAACTATTCATAAACGCTAATTGATCTGTATTAGAATGTTTAATTTTATAATCTCCATTATAAGAACGCCTAGTAATCTGTAAAGGTTTATCTATATCTTTTTGTTTTAATAGTGTCATTGCATCTGCTTTAGTTAGTGAGTCCTTGCTATTAGAGCAAGAACCCATAAATAGTACTAACACAAAAAATGAAAATAATTTTTTTACTGTTTTCATAAAATTGCTTTTAAATATTATTTACGATTAAACTAAAGTTACCTGAATAACTACCAGTAATTGGCACTCCGTTATCATCGGTCATTGTATAAGTGCAATCAATGGTTCCTGTTTTTGCAACATAATCTACAGTAAAAGTATTTACGGTTACTGAGCCACTTCCAGAATTTTCAATTTCATACAGTGTTGCTTGTGTTTCGTTAGGTTCACCATATTGATTTCCATTAATTGTAGCTATACTTGTGAACGCAGTAATATTGGTTGCGCTTAAAGAATTATCTTTATTTAGTGCATAAGATTGACCGCTGTTTAAATTTATATTTTGTTGTCCAGAAACTGTGCTACCATGGTTTACTAACAAAACAGTTGTATTTGTGGTGTTGGTAGACATTAAAATTTCTGAATTAACTGAAGTATCTAAAACTAAACTACCATTTGTAAAAAAAAGAAAAAAAGCATCTTCAGGATTTGGGTTGGGTTCCATAATTATATACGCATTTGGCGTTGCATAATCTGTTCCTTGAATTGTAAACTCATTATTTACTGTTGGCGGTGTTGGATCGTCATCATCTCCACAACCAAAAGTTATGGTTGCGAAAAATAATAGTGCGAATAATTTTGCTGTTATTTTCATGTATTATTATTTAATTATCATCATGAATTTTTAAAGGACCATTGAAATTACCTGATATTTGTATTCCGTTTTCGTCGAGAAAAGAAAAATCACAATCAACCATCCCTGTTCTTGCTGCTAAATCTATAGATATCGAATTTATTGTTACTGTACCACTTCCGGTATTATTCATATCAAAGTGGTTTACTCCAGTTTCATCTACATCACCATATTGAACTCCACTATACGTATAGATATTAGTATAATTCGTTATATTAGTAATTGCACGAGTGTCATCATTTAAATTGTGAGTAGTAGTTGTGATATTATTCACTACTGCTTGTTCTGTACTTAATGCTGTGCTTCCTAGTTTAGTAAATATTACAATTCCCATTGTTGTGTTTGTACTTACAGCAAAATCATTTGAAGAATTAACATTAATTAAGTCATCTGTAAAAACTAATGAGAATTGATTATTATAAGGCGGTCCAGCATCAAGACCTAGCGAAGCACTATTAATTTGATACGTATTACCATTTATGATCGCTTCATTATTATTTACTTGTGGTGGATTTGGATCGTCATCATCTCCACAACCGAATGTGAAACTTAATAAAAATAGTAGTGCGAGTAATTTTGTTGTTTTTTTCATTTTATATGGTTTTGAGTATTAAAAAACTATAGTTACTCCTGGAGATGAAGAGAACAGTTGTTGTAACCAATTTTTATCTGCCTGAGATATTGGATTACCATTTAAGTAAAGAATAAAACCATTGTTTCCTGTTAAAGTTCCTAATTCAGAGATGTCAGATATATTTTGATTACTAAAAAATAAACCTGCTAAGCTATTAGGAACATATCTCACCCCTGTAATGTCACTCACCAAAGGTAAACTCAAATTATAATTTAAATTAATGCTTACAAGTTGTTTTATATCCTTGTATGGGATTGATTGATTAGTATAAGGTTTACTATTTGGAAAACCTTGTACTGTTACTTCATGAGAAATTTGACTAAAAAAAGAATTATCTGGAAAATAAATTAAAGTATTATCGTTTATACTCATTATAGGACTACAAGCAGATAAATCTATATGAGAGTTGTTTAAATCAATATTAAAATTATTTACAATTTGACCGTTATTTTCATTAATATAAAGTACTGCTGGATAGGCAATTGGACTCAAGCACATTGTCTTACTTAAAGTATAATTTCCCGTTTGGTCAGAAACTCCATTTAAATAATGTTTTGTTCCATTATCATCTATCTCTAATAAAAATGGTTTTTCAATTGCAAGTTGGTTGTTACAAGTTTTTAATGTACCACTAAAACTATAATTTATATATGTTGGAATTGTTGATAAATCAAAAATCACATCAAGTGTACCAGAAGTTGTTATATTGCTAAGTGTAGATATATTCCCACATCCTGAGTCAATTTTAAAAGTATAATTACCTTGAGATGCACCATTAAAACACACTTCACCTACATTATCTGTAGTCACATATTTTACACTACCATTACCAAGAAGAATTTCTACACTTTGATTTGCTATTATATTCCCATTTTGGTCTTTTAGTATTACGCAAAAACCATTAGGAATTGGGTTTTCAAACCAATCTAAATTATAGGTAGAAAAATGAGATACTTGGTATTCATAGTTAGCACCAACTTTGGTCGCCTCTCCTTGTTCTACCCAAATACCATGGGTTTCATTTAAATGCCAAAAAGGTATCGTTGCAGGTCCGCTTGCAGATGCAGGCATCGTTATTTTTACTGTGTTATTATCAGCAATGTTAAGTTTGTTTCCGCTACCGTCTGTTAAATCAACAGTAAGCATTCCTTCAGAAACCAATGCTTTTATTTCATCTGTTTCTGTAACACCAACCAAAGTTCCTGGTTGTGTTTGAGCAAAATTTGTATCTGTAGGGTCATAATAAACCATGTTTACATCTACAGAGCCTGTATAAGGGTTTCCGCTTGCATCTACAATTGCATTTGTAGGAAAATTAAGTGTAATACCGTTATCAGTTATTATACCGCCTGTTGCAGCATCCAATGTTTTTGAGGCTACGTCGGTTATTAGCATTAACTCAACATTTGTCAATCCGTTTTTAGAAGGTGTAATGGTTTTCATTACTTTTTCA
>CALISK010000192.1 GCA_938041625.1 uncultured Tenacibaculum sp.
ACCGCCATACATTTTTTGAATTTCACCAAAACTAAATCCAGGAGAATTAATATTGTTGGCGCTAGCTAAAACACTAACTCTAGTTTTGTTATTAAAACGATTTACCATTGTTGCTGCTTCATACCTTTTATCAGTACCACCCCCAGCAGAAACACGACCAAACCAACCTTTGTTGTTCTCTTTTTTTATAGTAAGGTTTATTGTTTTATTATTTGCATCTCCCTTTTCTCCAGAAAAAGCTTCAGATTTAGATTTGGTATCTGTAATTTGAACTTTTTCTATAATTTCTTTCGTTAAATTTTTAGTAGTAATAGAAGGATCATTACCAAAAAAAGGTTTCCCATTTACCAGTATTTTATTTACAGATTTACCGTTTACGGTTATTTTTCCTTCTTCATCTACTTCAACACCAGGAAGTTTTTTTAGTAAATCTTCAACATTAGCATCTTTTTTTGTTTTAAAAGATTTAACATTAAATTCAAGAGTGTCTTTTTTTACAGTTATAGGTGCTCTAGATTTAATAACGACCTCATTTAATAAATTAGACTCTTCTTTTAATGAAATAACGCCCAAATTTAAATTTGGAGTTTTTTCTAAAGAAATGATTTTACTGTAATTATCCATTCCTATGAAAGAAATGAATAGTTTCACATTTTGATGAAATGATTTTCCTTCTAAAGAGAATTCACCTTTACTATCAGAAATAGTATAAGAAACAACACTACTGTCTTTTGCTTTTTCTAAATGTATAGTTGCAGCTTCAATAGCAATCTTATCTTTTTCAGATTGAATTTTCCCTGAAATCCTAAATTTATAGGATTGAGCAAAAATAGAAGAGGATAAAAATAAAGTTAGAACGAAAAATAAATTTTTCATAGTTTTTTGTTGTTTTTTTAAAAGCAACAAAAGAAAGGAAAAAAGAATTATGTGAAAGTTAATTTATGTTAAAGATGAATTAAATTTTATACGAGAAAATAGTGTGTAACTGATTCGATGTAAGTTGATAAAAAAACTGTTTAGAAATTACTTCTAAACAGTTTTCAATTATTGGTTTAGCATGAAGAAGTACAAACTCTTAAACTATTAAGACAATGTCTATGTCCATCTTCTCTACAATCAGCAAAATCTTGCATGCAATTTCTTCTACATTCAGAAATACCCCCGTTAATATTTTGGCTTTCTTTTTTAGATAGCGTTTTAATTCCTTTTAAAAAATTGATTTTTTTAATCATAATATTTGGTTTATTAAATTTAACTAAAGATAGCAAAACATAATAAATTAAATAGGTGTTTATTTCTGTCTGAAGTATATAACGATAGGTACTCCAGTTAAATCATACTCTTCCCTTAATTTGTTCTCTATAAAACGTTTATAAGGATCTCTAATATATTGAGGTAAATTAGCAAAAAAAGCAAATTGAGGAGTATACGTTGGTAATTGCATACAATACTTAATCTTAATATATTTTCCTTTAGTAGCTGGAGGAGGGAAATTTTGAATAATTTCTAGCATCGTTTCATTCAACTTACTAGTTTGAATTTTTTGTTTCCTGTTTTCATGAACCTCTACAGCTTTTTCAATAGCTTTAAAAAGTCTTTGCTTTGTTAATGCAGAAATAAATACAATAGGAACATCGGTAAAAGGAGCAATTGTTTCCTTGATTTTATTTTCAAAATCACGAACTGTATTTGTTTCTTTTTCTACTAAGTCCCATTTGTTGACTAAAATAACAACTCCTTTTTTGTTTTTTTCAGCTAACCAGAATATTTTTTCATCTTGTCCTTCAAACCCTCTTGTAGCGTCTATAACCAAAATAGCAATATCACAATGTTCAATTGCACGAACAGCTCTCATTACCGAGTAAAACTCTAAATCTTCTTTTACTTTCGATTTTTTACGAATACCAGCAGTATCCACTAAATTAAATTCAAAACCAAAACGATTGTATTTTGTATCTATAGAATCTCTAGTAGTACCGGCTATATCAGTTACAATATTTCTATCCTCACCTATTAAAGAATTGATAAAAGAAGATTTTCCTGCATTAGGTCTTCCAACTACAGCAAAACGAGGTAATTCACTTTCTTCTTCTTCCTCCTTTGGAATTTTTTCAGCAACAGCATCTAATAAATCACCAGTACCACTTCCATTTATAGAAGAGATGGTATGGTAATCACCTAAGCCTAGGTTGTAAAACTCAACAGCATCTGCATCTCGCATTGCGTTGTCTACTTTATTAACTGCTATAAAAAGAGGTTTTTTAACCTGACGTAAAATTTTAGCTACAGCAGCATCCATAGGAGTAATTCCTTGTTCTACATCTACAACGAAAATAATAATATCAGCTTCATCAATAGCTAATTGTACTTGTTTTCTTATTTCTCCTTCAAATATATCATCAGACCCAATAACATATCCACCAGTATCAATTACTGAGAATTCTTTTCCGTTCCATTCAGATTTTCCATAATGTCTATCTCTAGTAACACCACTTACAGAATCTACAATAGCTTCTCTACGCTTAACTAATCTATTAAATAGGGTAGATTTACCAACATTTGGTCTTCCTACAATTGCAACAATACTACTCATGCTGCAAAGGTAGGGTTTCTATAAAAGAAAACAACTATTGATTTACAAATCAATAGTTGTTTACTAATTTTTTGTATACTGTACGATGTAAATAAAGTTAATCTTTATAACCAAAACGTTTTAATTGTTTGTCGTTAGATCTCCAGTTTTTATTCACTTTAACGTAAAGTTCTAAGTATACTTTTTTATCAAAAAAAAGCTCTAAACTTTTTCTAGCCTCAGTACCTACACGTTTTAAAGGAGTTCCTTTATGGCCAATAATAATACCTTTTTGAGTTTCTCGCTCAACCATAATTAATGAACGAATTTTTATAATGTTTTCTTCTTCAATAAAACTTTCAGTTTCTATTTCTACTGAGTAAGGTATTTCTTTTTTATATTGTTGTAGTATTTTTTCACGTATCGTTTCATTAACAAAAAAACGTTCTGGTTTATCTGTTAATTGATCTTTGGGATAAAAAGCAGGAGAAACAGGAAGTAACTCAATAATTTTATGAAACACTGTTTCAATATTAAATTTTTCTAAAGCAGAGATAACATATACAAAAGAATTAGGTACTTTGTTTTTCCAATAATCTATTTTTTCTTCTACTTCAACTTGACTAGATAAATCAATTTTGTTTAATAACAAAATCACGGGTATTTTACTATTTATTATCTTGTTAAAGAAAGCTTCATTTTTTAGTTCTTTTTCTCCTACCTCAACCATGTAGATTAAAATATCAGCATCATCGAAAGCAGATTTAACAAAATCCATCATCGATTCCTGTAATTCATATGCTGGTTGTATAATTCCAGGAGTATCTGAAAATATAATTTGATGATCCTCTCCATTAACAATCCCTAAAATTCTGTGCCTTGTTGTTTGGGCTTTAGAAGTAATTATGGAAAGTTTTTCACCAACTAAGGCATTCATTAAGGTTGATTTACCAACATTAGGGTTTCCTATAATGTTTACAAATCCTGCTTTATGTGTCATATGTAGCAAAGGTAATTGTTTTTTATTTCGGTGATTCTAATTTAAGACAAATACTTTTAAAATAAAATAAAATTATTGTTTTGTAATTCAAAAAAAGGTTGTAGTTTTGCACCCACAAATCGCGGGATAGAGCAGTAGGTAGCTCGTCGGGCTCATAACCCGAAGGTCACTGGTTCGAGTCCAGTTCCCGCTACTAAGCAAGCTCATTGATAAACAGGTATTTAAAACCTTTTTCAATGAGCTTTTTTTTTGATATATTGCAAACCGCATACAGTAGCGCATACAAACACGGATTGAAGAAACAATATACAGAACCAAAAATATACCATGGCGGAAAGAACTTCGACCTTTCCAAAAGATGGTATGTTTATTATTCTTATTCACATCCAGAACTCATAGGCAAGAACGGCAATCCAGTTATGGTTCGCCAACCTCCTATCACTATGAGTATTAATAAAAACTATAAAACAAAACAGGAAAGACTATTTCACTTGGGGATTGTCTCTGAAGTCTTGTTGGAGTTATTGAAAGAAGGTTCTTCCCCGTATAAAGGTGAAATGGAATTGAATAATCAATCTTTAGAATATACTGCTATAGCAGCTTTGGATTATGCACT
>CALISK010000193.1 GCA_938041625.1 uncultured Tenacibaculum sp.
TCTTTTTTCTGATATACCTCTTACTAAAAGAAGCTCTATTTTGGGAATTACACTTTATTATTTACAATGAACTTTTTGTCTATTTCTACACATTAAATAAGACACCTTATTTTTTAATTAGTCACTTTTTATTTTAAAAAACCTCGAATTCTCATTCGAGGTAATCTTGTCTAACCAAACTTAGTCTAAAAACTAACTACTACTATTTTAAACTAATTACTTTTAAAATTTTATAAAAAGTATTTAGGGAATACTTTTTAAGAATTTCTATTATTATACTAATTATTACAATGAACTTATTTATTTAAACAACTACTTGTTATTTCGTTGCTTCACTATTAAGACACCCTCTTTTTTAATTAGTCACATCCCTTATTTATTTTTTTTAATAAAAAACTTAAACTTCTGTAATTAATAAAAAAGACCGTAAAACAATGTTTACGGCCTTTTCGTCTAACCAAACTTAGTATAAAAACTAACTACTACTATCTTTATAATTACTTATTTATAATCATAAAATTTCTTTTAAAAAGGGATTATATTAAAGAAATTTATTTGGGGATTATTAATATATTTTTTTGAACTTATTTCGTTATTACATTCTTTAAGACACTCTCTTATTTAATTAGTCACATTAGAACAAAAAAAAACTCAAAAAAAAGTTTTTTTGAGTTTTTAATATAAATATTTTCTTAAAATAACACGATGTTCTGGCAGTGATTTATCGTAGTTTTCGACTAACAGCTCCAGTATTTCTGGAGGTTTCATTCCTATTTCATTTTTTGAAATAAATTTCGAAACATACAAATTATAATCTGCATCTTTTTTTTCAAAGATCAAAAAATGTTCTTCATTTAATTCCGAAAATGCTATTTGACTTCCTGAAAAAGCTTTCGATTTATCTTCAAAAAAATCTGAAAACTCATAGTATCTTAAAACGTTTTCCACAATTAAACTATTTCAGCTGATAACCCAAGATCTAATAATCTTGTGCATTTAGATTCTAACTCTTTATAATCACCTGTCTTTACGGCACATTTACCTTTATAGTGCACCAATACTGTGCATTGTTCTGCTTGTTCAGGCGTATGGTCACAAACAGCAATTAAACTATCTATTACAAAATCAAATGTATTTACATCATCATTATGTAATATAATTTCATGTTTTCTAGTTTCCTGTACTAATACATCTAATTCTTCTTGTATCTTTTCTATGGTACTCATCTTCATTTATTTTACACATTTAAGAGCCGTCCAATTATTTCTTTCTATAATTTTATCTATACTTAAATTGTATTTACTAATTTCTTCTTTTATCAAAGGAATATCTTCCTTATAAAATCCGCTTAAAAGTACTATTCCTTTCTCATTTAAACAACTCGTATATTTTTCAATATCTGTAAGCAATATGTTCCTATTAATATTTGCTATAATTACATCATATTTTTTCTTACCTAAAAGAGAGGCATCTCCTTCATAAACTGAGATATTCTTACATTTATTTCTTTCTACATTTTCTAATGAATTTAAATAACACCAATTATCTATATCAATAGCATCTGTAAATTTTGCTCCTCTCATTTCTGCAAATATTGCTAAAATACCAGTTCCACACCCCATATCTAGCACTTCTTTCTCATTTACATCTATTTCTAAAAGATGTTGCACCATCATATATGTTGTTTCATGATGCCCAGTTCCAAAACTCATTTTTGGTTCTATTACAATATCGTATTTTAAATTTGGATTCTCATGAAATGGTGCTCGAACACTCACTAAATCATTAACTTCAATAGGGTTAAAATTCTTTTCCCATTCTTCATTCCAATTCGTTTGAGCTACTTCTGTTTGTTCATACGTTATTTTAAATTCTTTTGAACTTAAAATAAAAATATTATTTAATACTTCATTATTCCAGTCTTGCTTTTGAATATAGGCCGTAACCCCATTTTCATTTTCCACAAAACTTTCAAATCCAGCCGAACCTAATTCTGCTATTAATATTTCGGTAGCTGGTTCCTTAGGTTCAACTATAAAATTATATTGTATGTATATATTATCCAATTAAATTGCTTTTACTATTGCTGAAAAATCTTTCGCTTTTAAAGAAGCTCCTCCAATTAATCCACCATCTACATCTGGTTTAGAAAAAATTTCTTCAGCATTGTTAGGTTTTACACTTCCTCCATAAAGTATAGATACACTCTCTGCTAATTTAGCATCATATTTTTCAGACAAAGTGTTTCTTATAAATAAATGCATTTCTTGAGCCTGATCTGCACTTGCTGTTTTACCTGTTCCTATAGCCCATACAGGTTCATATGCTAAAATAATATTTTTAAATGCATCTGCTGGTAATTCAAATAACACATTTTTTAATTGCGCTTCAACAATGTTAAAATGATTTTCAGATTCTCTATCTTTTAATTGCTCTCCAAAACAAAAAATAACATCAAAGTTATTCGCTATTGCTGTATTTACTTTTTCTGTTAAACTCTCATCTGTTTCATTAAAATAAGCTCTTCTTTCTGAATGTCCTAAAATTACCGTTTTAACTCCTATAGATGTTAACATTTCTGCAGAAACCTCTCCTGTATAAGCGCCACTTTTAGCATAATGCATATTCTGTGCCACAACTTCTATTACATTATTTTCTGTGCTTTGAATTGCTTGCTGTAAATTCACAAAAGATGGAGCTATGATAACTCTAGTATTTGCAAGTTGTACCTCTTTTAACTCTGTTGTTAAATCTTCAATAAGTGCTTTTGTTTGATCTAACGAATTGTTCATTTTCCAGTTACCTGCTACAATATTTTTTCTCATTATTTAATTACTTGATATTATACTTAAAGTTAACAAAGTATCTCTTAAAATACTTTAAGCTTGGTTCACTATCTAAATTGAACAGCTATATACAAAATTACTTTTTTAATAGTGAAGTTTTTAAATTATATACTCATTTTTTTACGAAATCGTAATAATTAAATTATACATTTTATATCAAATTAATGCAGATACTATCTTTTTGTCATTTGCCTTTATTGCATTGAACACACTTATTTTTCCTTTTTCATCAACAACCAAATATCTTGGAATCCATGACAACCCCAAAAAATCACCGAAATCACCATCCCATTTTGAAGGTAGCAAATAATGCTCTCCCATCACATTATATTTTTTTACTCCATCTCTTAAATCCTCTAAAGAATTATCTATCGATAAAAACAAAAAAACTACATCTTTATATTCTTTCTGCATTTTCACAACAGTAGGCATTCCCTTTATACAATCTCCGCACCAAGAAGCCCAAACATCTATTAAAACTTTTTTCCCTTTATACTTATTAATAACCTCTTTAAACTTTATAGATACTCCATCTAAAGACATAAAGGTTTCATTTAATGCTTTATTTGAAAATTCAGTTTCGTTTTTAGCAGTGCATCCTACTAATAAAATTACTAGTAGTATTTTTAAGTATTTCATTTATTTTAATTTATCTGAAACTTTAGACGTTTTAAAAACAGTGATATTACCCTGTTTATCTATTTTTAGAAATCTAGGTATACTTTTTAGTTTTAAAAATTTACCCAAGGCTCCTTTTCCTTTTTTAGGAATATAATAAAACTGACCTTTCACTTTCATTCTTTTCAATCCGTTTTTCCAATCATGATAACTATGATCTACTGATAAAAAAATATACTTTTTATCTCTATTTTCTTTCTGAAAAGCAATTACATCATCAAAACTATCTTGACTCACAGGGCAGTATGTGGCAAAAATTTGAGCAAAAATTTCTTTATTTTTATTTTTCTCTAAAATCTCTTTTAATGTAATAGAATCTCTTTCTATTGTGACTAATTTTTCATCAAGTGCATTATTTGTAAATACTTTAGGCTGAAAAGCACCACAACTAATTAATAAAAAACTAACTAATACATAAAAAACTAACTGTCTCATCTTAATTCAATTTTATTCTAGGATCTAACCAACTATACATGATATCTACCAATATATTAATAATTATAAATAAGGTTGCTACAACTAACACACTTCCCATAATTACTGGTAAATCTAATGTATTTAGAGCATTTACAATTTCTTTACCTAAACCATTCCAATTAAAAATATACTCTACAAAAACAGCTCCTGCTAACATAGACGCAAACCATCCAGAAATAGCTGTTATTACCGGATTTAATGAGTTTTTAAGTGCATGGTTTTTTATTACTTGGTATTTACTCAATCCTTTTGCCTTAGCAGTTCTAATATAATCTTGATTTAATGTTTCTAATAATGAATTTCGCATTAATTGAACTACTACTGCTAACGGACGAATACCTAATACAATAGCAGGAAGCAGTAAATTTTTCCATTGAATCCTAATTCTCTCTCCAAAATCATCCACTTCATACAAACTACCTGTCATTTCTAAATTGGTATATTCATGTAAAACAAAACCAAATATCCAAGCTACTAAAATTGCAGAAAAAAAGGAGGGGATACTCATTCCTAAAGTACTAATTACCGCTATTATTCTATCAAAGAAAGTATCTTTATATAATGCTGAAAATATACCCAATAATATTCCAAAAACTAATGCTATTACAATAGAAACAATCGCTAAAATAGCTGTATTTGGTAATGTTTCTTTAATTACATCTAAAACATTTTTTCCGTTTTTTTGAAACGACTCTCTTAAATATGGGTACTTTACAACTATATCTGTATTTCCTATATTTAAAATTTTAGCTGAAGTATATTTTTCTGAAGTTAAAGATGTATAATTATTAGCATCTGTACTATGAAATGATATAGGTGATAAATCATTCAAATAATACATATATTGTGTTGTTAACGGTTGATCGAAACCATATTTCTTTCTAATATTCTTTAATTGTTCGCTGTCCTCTCTTTGTCCCATTAACATTCTAGCAGGATCACCTGGCAATACGTTAAATAAAAAGAAAATAACTGTTACCACTCCAAAAAGTGTTAAAAAACCATAACCTAATTTACTAAAAATGAATCTGATCATTATTTTATCTCTTTTATTCGCTCTTCAAATATTTTCTCAAAATCAGTAAGCTTCATACTTCTATATCTATCTAATACTCTACTTCTACCAAGAGAATCTGTATTATGTAAAAAATAAGAGTATGAGTATTTTAAAATACTATCTATTTTTATAGTTGTTAATGAATCATTTTTTTCGTGCAAGGTAACTTTATAATGTGTTTCTATTCCTATTGAATCTTCTAGAATAATATAATAACCATTATTTATATATAATGGTTCATACCCTAACCCAGTCCATATATGCTCTTTTTTCAAAAAAATTGCTAGCTTCTTTTCTGACTTCATCCCTAATTTCTCAACATGTGGTGCCCTATGAATTCTTTTTTGAGTAGTCGCTAGAAAAGAAAAACAGGAAATAATAACAATAAAAACATTAATTACTTTATTAATCTTAAAACTAATTCCTTCTTTTCTATACTTGTAGGATATTGGAAGTACTAAAAACGCTATAAAATCTGTATAATCTACAACTCTATATATATTTAAGTTTAAATTATTCAACAAATTGATGAATGGTTGTGATATTCCTGTTTTCCAGTAAACAAAAAATATAGCAGTCAAAAAATAAACCAATTTAATTCGTTTTGTAAACAAACTCATGAAATAAGGAAAAGCAAACAACCCTACAAAATCAGATATTTTACCAGTTAATACATTATGGAATTGGTTTTTTAGAAAAAAATCATTTAATAGCAATAAAAAAACGGCCCCTAAAAACCATTTTTTATACAATAAACTTTCATTGAAGTTTTTCATAAATGTTATTCTATTTAAGCAAATATAATATTTACTTTTGTCAAACTTATTAACGATTACCATGACAACACAACAATTAATAGCAGAAATTAAAAAAAAGAAATCATTTTTATGTATTGGCTTAGATGTAGACTTACAGAAAATACCAGAACATTTATTAAAAGAGGAGGATCCCATTTTTTCTTTTAACAAAGCTATTATTGATGCTACACATCATTTATGCGTTTCTTACAAACCTAATACTGCTTTTTATGAAGCATATGGTATTAAAGGATGGAAAGCTTTAGAAAAAACTATAAATTACATCAATGATAAATATCCTGAAATATTTACTATTGCTGATGCTAAAAGAGGAGATATAGGAAACACTTCTACAATGTATGCTAAAGCTTTTTTTGAAGATCTAGCTTTCGATTCTGTCACTGTTGCTCCTTATATGGGGAAAGATTCTGTTGAGCCTTTTTTAGCTTTTGATAATAAACATACAATTATGCTTGCTTTGACTTCTAACAAAGGTGCTTTTGATTTTCAAACAAAAATTATTGATGGAAAAGAAGTTTATAAACAAGTTTTAGAGACTTCTAAAACTTGGCAAAACTCAAAAAACTTAATGTATGTTGTTGGAGCTACTAAAGCTGAATATTTTACTGAAATAAGAAAAATAATTCCTGAGAGTTTTTTGCTAGTTCCCGGAGTTGGTGCTCAAGGTGGAAACTTACAAGATGTTTGTACTTATGGAATGACAGACAATATTGGCCTCTTAATTAATTCTTCTCGTGGTATTATTTATGCTGGAAATGATGAAAATTTCGCTACTGCTTCTGCTAATAAAGCAAAAGAATTACAACAACAAATGGAAACTATTTTAAATAAAAAAAGTCAAGGTTAACAACTCCCTTGACTTATCTGATTAATTCAAACAACTGCACAATTTCAAAGGCTTGATAAGTTGCTCTATGCGAATTTAAGAGTTAGATCTTTTTCATTCATATGATTTGATGCGAATGCTCTTATTTTTGAATTGAACGCAAAAGAAAGGCTGTCAAAAAAATGACAGCCTTTTTAAA
>CALISK010000194.1 GCA_938041625.1 uncultured Tenacibaculum sp.
TCATCACTTCTGGTGTATTTTTAAGTGCTTTTGTTAATGCAGAATATCCTTTGTTATTTTTTAGATTAATATTTGCTGTGTTATTCACAAGTAATTTAACCACCTCTAGTGTATTTCTAGAACTTGCATTTATTAATGGAGTATTTCCTTCTTTATTTTGCTTATTGGCATCTACTTTTTTGCTTAAAAAATATTTAAATGATGCTATATCTTTATTACGATATGCTAAATTATGTAATGGTGTTAATCCATTTTTATTTGTAATATTAGGCTCTATACCTATCGTTTCTAAATATTTAAAAAACTCTAACGAGTTATACCCTTTTCTATCACCTTTTGTGGCCATTAACATCGCAGTTCCTCCATTTTTATTTTTCTCTTTATATGGCACTCCTTTTTCTATCAATTTTGTTACCAATTCTTTATTTTCTTTTTTCGCTGCATAACTTACAGCTCCATTACCATTGGTATCTTTATCATAAATACTTAATCCTTTAGATGTAAAATAATCGATAAGAGTAAAATCTTTACAAAACGGAAGTACTAATAATAAAGCATTCGCTCCTGCATTACTTTTCTCTGTTTTTACATTTGCTCCTTTTTCTATAATGAAATCATATAATTTCGTATTCTGTTGCCCAGAAACAGCTGCAAAATTTAATAATGAATATCCATGACTATCAATAATATCTGTTTTAGCACCTTTGTTAACAAAAAACTTCATTAATGCTACTCTATTAGTATATGCAGCCCAAAACACATATGTTCGTCCATCGTGGGTAAGCTTATTTACATCATTGTTTGGTTTTGTTAGTAGATATTTTATGATTGTATCATCTACTACACTTTTAGGTTCTAACAAGGCATATGAAATAGCATCAAACTTATGTTTACTGAACTCTGACGGATCATTACCTTCTTTAACTTTCTCTTTTACAATCTCTAAAGTTGGCTTAGCCTTCCAAAAAGCTCTATCTAAAAATATGTTCTTAGTTTTTTGTGCCTTTAACAAATAAGATGTTAATAATAGCAAAAAGAAATATTTAACTTTCATTTTTAATTATTTTAACGATGATTAAATTTCTTCAAATATACTTTATTTAGATTTAATCTATATAAAAATAACAAGATTTTAATTCTGTATAAAATGATTTTTAATCTCTAAAACTCAAACAAATTATTAACTACATTTGTAGTCCAAATTATTTACTTAAAAGAATACGATGAGTTCTTCAAAAAGATATACAATTACCGCTGCATTACCTTATACTAATGGACCTATACATATTGGTCATTTAGCAGGAGTGTATGTACCAGCTGATATTTATGCGCGTTTTTTACGTTTAACAGACAATGATGTAGCTTACATCTGTGGTTCAGATGAACACGGTGCTGCTATACCAATGCGTGCTAAGAAAGAAGGTATATCTCCGCAAGACATCATTGACAAGTATCATGTAATTATTAAAAAGTCTTTTGAAGATTTTGGTATTTCTTTTGACAATTACTCTCGTACTTCTTCTAAAATTCAGCATGAAACTGCTTCAGAATTCTTTACCAAAATGTATAATGATGGTGAGTTTATTGAAGAAGTTTCTGAACAATTATATGATGCAGAAGCGAATCAATATTTAGCAGATCGTTTTGTGATAGGAACCTGTCCGAAATGTGGAAATGAAGAAAGCTACGGAGATCAATGTGAAAAATGTGGAACCAGTCATAACGCAACCGATTTAATTAACCCTAAATCGGCTATCACAGGAAATATTCCTACTTTAAAGAAAACCAAACACTGGTTTTTACCTTTAGATAAACATGAAGATTTTTTAAGAAAATGGATCTTAGAAGGCCATAAGAATGATTGGAAACCGAATGTATTAGGGCAAGTTAAATCTTGGATTGATGATGGCTTACGCCCACGTGCTGTAACTCGTGATTTAGATTGGGGAATTCCTGTACCAATTGAAGGAGCAGAAGGAAAAGTATTATATGTGTGGTTTGACGCACCTATTGGTTATATTTCTTCTACCAAAGAATGGGCTGCTCGTGAAGGTAAAAACTGGGAAGATTATTGGAAAGATGAAAACACTAAATTGGTTCATTTTATAGGGAAAGATAATATTGTATTTCACTGTATTATTTTTCCTGCAATGTTAAAAGCACATGGCGAATATATTTTACCAGAAAACGTACCTGCTAATGAGTTTTTAAATTTAGAAGGTAATAAGTTATCTACCTCTAAAAACTGGGCAGTTTGGTTACACGAATATTTAGAAGAGTTTCCAAATCAACAAGATGTATTGCGTTATACATTAACTGCAAATGCACCTGAAAGTAAGGACAACGATTTTACTTGGAAGGATTTTCAAGCAAAAAACAATAATGAATTAGTTGGTAACTTTGGTAACTTCATTAATCGTATTATTGTTTTAACCAATAAATATTATAATGGTGTTGTACCAACTCCTGGAGATTTTACAGAGTTAGATGAAGATGTTTTAGAACAAGTACAACAGTTTCCTGATAGTATTGCAAAATCTATTCAACGTTACCGTTTTAGAGAAGCTTCTCAAGAACTAATGAATTTAGCACGTTTAGGAAACAAGTATTTAGCAGATGAAGAGCCTTGGAAATTAATTAAAACCGATGAAGCACGTGTACAAACAATAATGTATGTTGGTTTACAAATAGCTACTGCATTGTCTGTTTTATCTGAACCTTTTTTACCTTTTACTTCTAATAAGTTAAAAGCTATATTAAAAACTGATGAGAATTTACAGTGGAATGACATTTCTGAAAAAGAAGTTTTATTACCAGCTGGTCATCAAATACAAGAAGGAAAAGCTGAATTATTATTTTCTAAAATTGAAGACAAAACTATCGAAATTCAGTTAGAAAAATTAGAAGCTACTAAAAAAGCAAATGAAGCTGCTAATAAAACGGTAGAACCTCAAAAAGATACGATTGAATTTGACGATTT
>CALISK010000195.1 GCA_938041625.1 uncultured Tenacibaculum sp.
GTATTTATCTTTTTAGGGTTAACTTTTTTATTATTAATAGGCCCTTTTCTAAGGTGGTATGTTATAGGAATGACTCAAGTTAATTTTAAAATTGAAAAGAAAAATTATATAGAGTTAATTCCATTTATAAGTATTTTTACGGCTAGTTTATTTGTAACAGAAGAATGGTATAAGAATAGTAAATGGGTACTTATTATATTTTCAAGTGGTCTTATTTTTATATATCTACATTTTCTTTTTTACATTATTCTAAGTTGGATGGTTTTTAGAGGATCTAATAAAAAGCAAGAGAATAAAAAACAGACAAAATCTCAAAAAGTAACATTTGAATGGTTAAGATTATTAATAATAGGGTTTGTAATTATATGGGTATCTTATGTTTTTAATATATTAGATGAAACCATACCTTATATTTCTGGTCCAATATTATATTCTTTAATTATATATTATTTAAGTTACAAGGCTTTTCAACTAAAAGTGACAGATATAGATGGAAATGTTTTTAAAGAGAATAATGACCAACTTATTTTTGATCATTTAACAAAAATTGTTATACAAGATAAACTGTATATAGACTCTGAATTAACTTTATCTAAACTAAGTAAGTTATTAGGTAAAACGAAACAGAAAACCTCAGAAGTTATTAATCAGTGTAGTAATAAAAATTTTAATGATTTTATTAATTACTATCGAATAGAAGAATCAAAAAAAATGTTGTTAGAAAACGAAAATAAAAATTTTACAATAGCATCTATTGCTTTTGATGTAGGTTTTAATACTTTATCTTCATTTAATTATGCCTTTAAAAAATTAGAAGGAGTTACTCCTTCTGTTTATAAAAAGAAAGAGATATAATTTAATATATTTTACAATATGACAAAAGTTTTACCTAAAGTGTCTTTTAAATCAAATGTTGAGTTTGATATTGAAGTAATGACTTTTGTAGAAACATATGAAAAGTTAAAGCAAACTAGTTCTCACAATCCTTTTTCAGCTCATAAAATTCAGTTTTATCTTATTTTAATAGTAGTTGAAAATACGTATTCCCATTATGTCGATTTTAAATCTTACGATTTAAAGAAAGGCAGTATCTTATTTGTAGCCAAAAACCAAGTACATTATTTTACAGAAACATTTAAAAATGCGAAAGGTTTTAGCATTGTTTTAAATAGTCAATTTTTAGAACAGAATTATTTCTTGTCAAAAAAAACTAATTTAAATAGGTTATATAATTATCATTTAGAAAGTCCAGTGATTCATTCGGAAGAAATGGAAGAAGATGAATTTATAAGTAGTATTAATAAATTATATTTTGAATATCATTTTCCAAATAATTTTGAAAAATCAGAAATGTTACGTGCTTATATTCATATTATTTTAATAAAAGCTGAAAGAATAAAACAACTTTCTAATCAGCATGTTAAGGCGCATTGGTTAAAGGTATTTAATAAGTTTAAAGTATTGCTTGAGGTTAACTATGTAAAAACAAGAAGTTCAAGATTTTATGCAAGTGAGTTATTCGTTTCTTATAAATTTTTAAACGATGTAGTTAAAAAATCTACAGGAAAGACAATTAAAGTTTTTATTGATGATTTTGTAACTATAGAGATAAAACGTTATTTAGCTTCTACTTCTTTATCTATAAAAGAAATAGGTTATAAAACAGGTTTTGAAGAATCTGCTAATATGATTAAGTTTTTTAAAAAAAACACACATAGAACACCGCTTCAATTTAGAAAAGAATTTTAATGTTGGTTATACTTTTACTGTTTTTTGTTTTGTTTTGATAATCTTTAAAACGTCTCATTTTTTCAATTTTGTAGCACTAATTAAAAAATGAAATTAAATGAAGTTTTTCAAACTAAAATTTATACTTGTCACTGTTTTCTTTATCATAATTTATTCGTGTAATGATGATGATTCTAATACAGAGAAAATAATCGATTTTGGAATTGCACCAACAAAATCTATCATAACAACAGGATCAGTAAATGTAATAACTGAAAAAGAAGTGAGGTATCATACCATAAATTTTACAAGTGCCCCTTATACTGTAACTATTATTGAAACTGAAAAGAATATTGTTATTGTAGACTTAGGTCCTGCACCAAATTTTGCAATTGAGTTAAAATCTTATGTAGATGTTATTAATAAACCTGGTGCTGTAATTATAACTCATAATCATGGAGATCATTATGGAGGAGCTGGAAGTTTTACTGATTTAGATTTTTATGCTGAAAAAGTTGTAGCTAGTCAACTAAACAATAAAGATACATTTACAGCCATTTATTCTAAATCTGTTATAGGTATTGAAGGAAGTGAGGTTATAGGAGATTTAGAATTTATTTTTGACAAAGTTTCTAATGCAGAAACTGGTGAAAATGGATATTTATATAATAAAGAACATCAAGCATTATTTTCAGGAGACCTAGTTTATAACAAAACGCATGCATACATAAGAGAATATACGCCGAAAGATGGTGAAGATGAAATAGATAATTGGATTGCTGGATTAAATGCATTAAAAGCTAAATTTTCAGGATATAAGCATCTATTCGTAGGTCATAATGGATCTCGTTCAGATATAAGGAGTGCAATTGATGAAAACATAGAGTATTTACAAAATGCTAAAGGTATCATTAAAGGAACACAAACAATTTTTGGTGGTAGTAATGCAAGCAATTCTCAAGAAGTTGTAGATGAACTTAAATTATTATACCCAAATCATAATGAAGGAGGACTTTTATTGTCTCTTCCTGGTAGTTTTGGGCCTGGTGATCCTGGAGCTGATTTAGCTTGGTTTTAAAGTACTTTCTTTTAATACTCATAACGAGTTAAACAATTAAAATAACTTAATATATAATTATGAAATTTAAATCATTAATACTGATTTTAATAGGAATCCTATTGGTTAGTTGTAATAGTAATAAGGTGGTTTTAGAAGTAACCAGTTTTAAATTAAAATCTACGGTTAACACTAAA
>CALISK010000196.1 GCA_938041625.1 uncultured Tenacibaculum sp.
TTTTGTTAGTTTACCAAAAGAATGTGATTTTTTCCCATCAAAATAATTTTCTCCTAATTCTTGGGTTTTCATTATATAATCTACTAACTTTTGTTTTTCTGTTTCAAAATTACGCTCATCTGTAATTAAAAACTGAGGTGCCGTTCTTCCATTTTTAGGGTATGCCTTTTCAGAAACTACTTGTTTTTTAACAAATAGTTTTAACATGAACTTTACAAATACATTAGGCTTCGGAAATTTACTCGTATAAACTCCTTCATAAGTTACTACACAATGAGCAAGCATTTGCGCAATATGCATCTTTCCCCATATTGGTTTACTTTCTGAGGTTAAGTTATTAACTCTTTCAATAACTTCCTCTGTAACCTGCTTTGTAAAGATGTTTTTCATGATAAAAAATTAAATTAATGTAATATTTTAAATATCAATTCTTTCAAAATATCTTCATGAGATTGATTTGCTCCTACCCCTTTACTTTTTACATCTGCATCTCTTAATAAACCGATTACTTGAGATACTTTTCTCATTGGGTAATTTTTAGAAGCAGATACATAATCGTCAACAAAATATGGGCTTATTCCTAAAGTTCTTGCTACAGATGCTTTAGATTTATCTTTTAATCCGTGGTATGATAATAATTGTGTAAAAAAACTATTTAACAACGAAATTGTCATTACTAAAGGATTCTTTTTAGGGTTTTGACTAAAATATATAATAATCCTATTTGCCTTTACAATATTTTTATTTCCTACAGATTTACGCAATTCAAAATTATTAAAATCTTTAGAAATCCCTATATTTTCTTCTATGTGATTAGGGCTTATAATAGTCTCCTTAGGTAAAACAGAAGTAAGTTTATCTAATTCGTTGCTTATCTTGCTTAAATCGGTTCCTAAAAACTCTACCAACATTTGAGTTGCTTTTGGTTCTATGGTATATTTCTTCCCTCCTAAAACACGTCTAATCCAATCTCCTACTTGGTTCTCATATAATTTCTTACTTTCAAAAATCAACCCTTTTTTAGCTATTGCTTTATATGATTTCTTTCTTTTATCTAGTTTTTTATATTTATAATTAAATACGAGTATTGTTGAAGGCTGTGGGTTTTCTGCATAAGTTTCTAACTTATCAATTGTTCTACTTAAATCTTGTGCCTCTTTTACTATAATCACTTGATGTTCTGACATCATAGGGAATCGTTTAGCAGAAGCTACAATTTCATCTACAGATACATCTCTACCATACATTACTGTTTGATTGA
Source organism: uncultured Tenacibaculum sp. (assembly GCA_938041625.1). Classification (GTDB taxonomy): domain Bacteria; phylum Bacteroidota; class Bacteroidia; order Flavobacteriales; family Flavobacteriaceae; genus Polaribacter. Next base: position 1,262 of record CALISK010000196.1, read on the forward strand.
ACCCTTTTTCAGACTCATCTAACACATTATTTTCAATATAATTAGAAATTTGATCGATATAATAAGGTTCTTCTCCCATTAAAAAATAAATAGGTTTTAAATTTCCATTTTTAATATCGTCAACAATTTGCTTTACCTCGTTCATTATTCTAATTAAATAATTGAAAGATTTAGTACTTTTGAATAATGCAAAAATTAAATCTTCCAGCGTATTCTTTCAAAATCAAAAATAGTGAAAAACATACCCTTATTTTTGATGAATTAAGAAAAAAATATATCGTGTTAACTCCAGAGGAATGGGTACGTCAACATTTTGTAAAATTTTTAATTGAAGAAAAAAAATACCCTGTTTCTCTTATTGCTATTGAAAAACAGCTTACTATTAACAATTTAAAGAAAAGAAGTGATATTTTAATTTTTTCATCTAACGGAACGCCTAATATTATTGTAGAATGTAAAGCTCCTAGTATTAAGATAACTCAAGATACATTTGATCAAATTGCTCGATATAATTTAAAATTAAATGCTAATTTATTAATCGTTACCAATGGTTTAGACCATTATACCTGCATCTTAGATAAAGAAAAAGAAACCTACGTTTTTTTAAAAGAAATTCCATTATTCTTAACAAATCCTAAATAAGAATCCTCAAAAAGATTCTATTATCATCTATTTGAGGACTCATAAATAATATACTATAAGTTATTATTTATGAAATTTAATTTGCTTCTTATTTAGATCCCTAACCTCATAACTAACACATTTATTAGCATTATTTCCTGAGGTAGGTATAAAAATTTTATCATTTATATTATAAAAATTAATCTTTGGTCCTTCAAACGTTTCCATTTTACACATTTTATTATGAGATATATTAATCTGTTGTGCACGTTCTCCTTGTATTAATCGCTGACATTTACCCTCAAAAATATTCCCTCTTATATAAATATTTTTACAACCATCTTCTAAAATGGTTCTTTCACTAGAACCAATAAAAATAAGTGGTTTCCCCTCTTTTGAAGTATTACAGATAAATTCATTACTTACAATATTAATATTTGAACTTGTATCTTCTAAATGAATTGCATTTCTTTTTTGTTCTTTATTCGCAAAAAAATCATTATCAGTAATATTTACATTTTTTACTTGTGCTAATGCAATACCTCCTCCAAAATCATCTGTGAAAGTACAATCTTCAATTAGCATTCCTCTCATATCTATCACTCTTGAGTTATCATTACTTGCCTCATTACCAGCATCTATAGAAATAGCAAATTTCGGTGATCCTTTTACAGAAGGCTGCTTTCCTTCGAATACAGTTCTTTCAATACGAATTTGACTCATTTCTTTAACATTTTCTTTTGAAATATCGCTATTAAAAGCAATACCTCTAAAAGTAATTGACTTTGTAAAATAACAATCCAAAACTTTTAAACTTCCAATATTAAAATTAGAAAAAATCCCCCATTTTGCTTTAAGAAATCTTACATTATTAAACTCTACTAACCTTTTATTTACAATAACAGCTTTATTTGATTTATTATCTGCACTTATTGTTACGTTTTTAAACGTAATACCCTCTGCATGACAAACAATAAATACTGAGTTTTTCATTACACTTGATGAAGGTTTATTTTGAAAAAGTATTGTTTTTGTTTGTCCTTTACCTATTATATTTACTTTTTTCTCTATTAGTAATTTTCCGTCTATTCGATAAAAATTTGCTCCTAATATTATAAAATCTCCTTCTTTAAATTTTTTATTACTAACAATAGAATTGAAAGCTTTTTTAAATGTTTCTCCATTTTTTTTCATCACATCATCTATAAACCATTCCTCAACAGGTGATGCCTTTTTTTGATGTAAAAAAGAGCCACCAAGCTCCGTTTTTGAGGTTGATGTTTCAATAAGTTCATCATTTTCTTTACAACTAGTAAATAATAAGGTTAATATTGACAAAGTTGTAAGTTTTAAAAAAAATAATTTCATTTTAAGTATTTTTAGTAATTAGTTCCTATATCATAGAAGATTATCCTAAGAATAGTTTTATGTAGTATTATTTGGTTTAAGTTTAAATAAGTATTTAAGATCTAGGAAACTTTATTTTCCCTCCTTTTAAATTTAGAATTTGATAACTTACACAATCATTCTTGTTGTTTCCTGAGGTAGGAATAAATATTTGATCATTTTTATTAAAAAAAGAAATTTTTGTTGATTTGTAAGTCTTCATATTACACATTTTATTATGCGATATGTTAACTCTTTGAGCTCTTTCTGCCTCTATTATACGATTAGATTGACCATTACTTGTTTCACCGCTTATACCTGCAAACACATTACCTCTAATAGCTATATCTTTACAACCGTCTGTTATAATATTTCTTTCACTTGACCCCATGAAAATTAGTGGTTTTCCGCCCGGTTTAGCGTTACAAAAAAAGAAGTTATCTGAAATTTTCACATTTGAAGTAGTATCCTCTATATGAATAGCATTTTGTTTTTGTTCGTTACCAGCTTTAAATGTATTATTTCTAATAATTACATTTTTCACTTGGGCCAATGCAATTCCTCCTCCAAAATCATCTGTAAAAGTACAATCCTCAATTAGCATATTATTAAGGTTTGTAACAATATCATTATTATTTGCAGGTTCATTACCACAATCTATAGATATCGCAAATTTTTCTTTTTCTGAAAGCGGTTTTTTTCCTTCAAATACAGTATGCTTTATTTCAATCTGACGCATAGATTCTACTTGTGCCTTAGACCATACTCTATTCATTTCTATACCTCTAAATGTTATTGTTCTTGTAAAAAAACAATGCAAAACTTTTAATCCTCCAATATTTTTATTAGAAAAAATAGCCCATTTAGCATCTAAAAATTTAACATTATGAAATTCTATTAATTCATTGTTAACATGTACTGCTTTTGATGATTTATATCCTGCATTAATAGTTAAGTTTTTAAAAACAATTCCTTGAGCTGAACATACTATAAATAAAGAGCTTTCTGGTGTAGATCGTGATGAATTTGATTGATATAATCTTGAACTGTCTCTATTTCCTCCTATAATAGTAACTTTTTTATTAATAATTAAATCTCCATTAATACGATAAACTTTGTCTCCTAATCTTATAATATCACCATCTTTAAATTCTTTGTCATTTAAGATAGATTTAAAAGCTTCTTTAAAATTTAATTTTCTGTTTTTCATTCTAACATCTATCCACCATTCTCTAGCGGGTAATGCTTTTCTTTGAAGTTCTAAAGAACTATCTAATTCTTCTTTAAAGATCGCTTCTTCTATTAACTCATTGTTTTCTTTACAGCTAGTTAACAATAAATTTATTGTTAAAAAAATAATTAATTTTAAAATAATTTGTTTCATTTAAATTTGTTTTTTTTTGTGGTTAATATGTATACAATACAAATGAAACTTAAAAACCCCTACATTATTATATTTAATATAATGATGTAGGGGTTTTATTATTTAAAAATACAATTGCTAAAAACAAAAAATATAAATAATGAAATACGAGTATTAATAATTGGAGAAAAGCCAATATAAATTATAAACAGAGCCAGTGTAAATTTATATGAATAATGATATTAAAACCTAAAAAAGAAATTATTATGAAATTTGATATCATGGAAAATGTAGCTGTTAAATATACAACTACTAACTAATATTATTTTTTTAATCTCCATCATTATCTGTAAAAGTAATTGTAATAGAAAGTGCACTCGCTACATCAACTTTTATTGAAATTATTAATATTTTTATTGCTTCATATAATTTTTCTATTGAAGCCACTTTGGTTGTTATAGAATTATTAAATGTATTGTTTTTAAGTAATTCTATTTCTTTTTCGACAGTTGTAAAATTTCCTTTCAATTTTTCATTAATTACATTAGAGTTTGTTATATATTTCACATAATCATCTAAACTATTATTACTATAATAATATGTTTTCTTAATTATTGCTATATTTTCTTTAATTAATTCTAATGAAATTCCACTTTTTTCTGCTTGTAATTTAGAAATATCAGACACTATTGTTCCTTCTAAACCAGCAGGTTCTCCTATTTTAAATCGTTTTACATTTTCTAATAAAACATTCATTTGATTGACCAACATATTTACCCCTCCATTAATTCCTGATTCATTATTATCTATAAATAACTTTCTATAATTATTCCATAAAGAGGAAAAATCTTCAACTTTGTTTATTAGATTTTCACTCACTACTTTCAAATATTCTTTTCTTCTTACATTTGAAAAATCTAAAATAGTTTCAGAAGGTGGTTTTTCAAATAATAAAAACTCAATTGCGCTTAACCCTCTCATATTTGTTGGTTTAGAATTAATTCTGTTTTCAGTAATAGGGTTGGCTGAAGCTATATATTGATTAATATTTTCTTCATTTACATTCCAAGTGAAAAAAGAAGATATTATTAATGATTTTTGAATTTCTCCTATATTCAGAAACTCTATCGTAGAAAAAATTTTTGCACTATTTTTCCAATTTAATTTCAAAGATGTAAGTGTTTCTTCTTTCGGATCGTTAATAAACTCAATTACATTTTTATTTAAATTTCTTATACTCTCTATGAACTTTAAAGTTGTAGGTTTTTCTATTTCTTCTATAAATTCTGAACGTAAACTTTCTATTTCAAATATTTTTGAATTCCCTTCTTCTTTATTACAAGAAATGAGAATAAAAAAGATAATGCTAATGAATATTGTTTTTTTCATTTTTACAATGAGTTAATAAAAGCTATAACAGCTTTTCTATTTTTTTTGTTTAATTTTTTATAATTTTCCTTTGATTTTTCTGCTTCGCCTCCATGCCATAAAATTGCCTCTTCAACATTTCTAGCTCTTCCATCATGCAATAAAAAAGTGTGCTTATTTACTTCCTGAAATAACCCAACACCCCATAAAGGTTGCGTTCTCCATTCTTTTCCTGTAGCTTTAAAATCTGGACGATTATCAGCTAAAGCACTTCCCATATCATGCAATAAAAAATCTGAATACGGGCGAATAACTACATCTTCTAATGTTGTATTAAAAGGATATTTAGAAGTTGTAAAAGTTTCGATATGACAGCTATTACATTTCATATCTCTAAAGTTTTTTTTCCCTTGTAGAACTTCTGGAGTATCAAAATCTCTTCTAATTGGAACAGATAATGACGATGAATAAATCATAATATTATTTAGTGCCCTATCACTAACTTCTGGAACTCCTCCTGTGATTGCATCATTACAATCATTTTGTGGTGAAGGACAATTTTCATTGGGAAAAATAGTAGTCGTTAATCCTATATCTCCACTAAAAGCAGCAGCTACTTGTTGTCTTAAATTAGGTTGATTTGCTTTCCACCCAAAACGTCCTAACTCTTCCTTATTTGTTACTGCATTCCACACCTGATTAGCTTTACCTGAAATCCCATCATTATTTGTATCTAACTCATCTGCATTTATTAAAATATCTGCATCAGAAATAGCATCAACTAATCCTAAGCCTATAACTTGTTGCCCTACCCTTGGTGAAGTTAAAACCCCTTGTAAAGATCCAAATTGTTCATTAAAAATACTATAAATAGGTTTTCTTAACTCATATTCCTCTCCATCTTCAAAATTGCCTTTAATCGTTTCATAACTCACTTTTACATTAGCCTCTGTTGGAATTCCTAAATTAGCTCTCTCTTGTATTTGATCTCCATAATTAGGCACTGGATTTGGTCCTCCATGCATTCCTAAACCTGGTAAACTAATTCGCATTAAAAAACCTTGAGAAAATTGTTGTCCTTCTTGTAAAGGTAAACCTCTACCATCTTTGTTATGACAAGCACTACATGCACGTGCATTAAAAGTAGGTCCTAATCCATCTCTAGCTGTTGTAGAAGCTGGAGCACTTACCCAATTCTGCCTAAACAAAGAATTTCCTACAAAAAATAATAAATCTGTTTGTTCTGGTAATCCAGGAACGGCTTGATCAAATGCATTGGAGCCTAAAATTCTAGTTGTTAATTTACCTATAGATAATTCCTCTCCTTCTTCATAAGCTTCTTCTACAGGTGTGTAAGGTGTTTCTTTTGAACATCCTAAAAAAGCTATGGTTAAGAAAAATAAAATATACTTATTTATCATTTATTAAATTTAGCAAATAAACCAAACTATCTAAAAAAGATAGTTTGGTTATTTATTTTTATTGATATATACTTTCTCTAGTATACTTTTTATTAATAGAGTTTAAGCTTTATTTGTTTAGTTAAACACTAGGATCTATTACTTTATTTGTGATCGTTTTACCAGCTTGAGCAAGTTCATCGCCTTGTGTTCTTAATGATCCAACAGCAGACATTACTGGTTTATTTGGGTTATCTATAGCTTCTCCGATTATTTGATTATCAAAAGACTTTGTATTTGTTATTACAGTAACTTTAGTCATTACTTCATTAGCTATTGTATTTAATGAAGTAGCTTCAGTTTCATTTATTAAATTTAATACATCTAATAACGAAGTACCAGAAATTACACTTCCATCTACTCGAGTATATTTTCCATTAATAATGTTATTAATGGATTGTGCATTTAAAAAAATATCTCTGTGCGTGTTATCAGAAAAACAAGAATGCTCATCTTCTTGTGCTTGGTTTTCTACAGCTGTTGCCATTCTTTCTCCTGCTAATTCTCCTTTGCTTAATTTTGCAGCTCCAGTTAAAATTTTATCAATAGCCTCATCACTACTAAATTCTAAAAAAGTTTTTCTGTAATTTGATCCTGATTTCCATTGATTTACTACAGATTCTAAGTCATCTACTAAAATTTCAGTTACTGCTTTTAAATACTGTCCTCTTCTATCGGCATTAGTAGCCGTTGTATAATCTGTAAACGCTCTTTGTCCATTCAATTTATCTGAAGGAGCTGTATTATCTTGTCCCCAAAGTAAAAATTCTATTGCATGGTAGCCCAAACTCACATTTGATTCGTTATCATTATATCCAGAAATATCTTTAATTACTGTTTTAGATATTGTAGGGTATTGTGCTGCATTATTTACAATATTCTGTCTGTTATCAGAAGTATCTTCTCCTCCAGTACCAGTTACTACATAATCTATTAATGCTTCATCTAAAGGCCAAGCATTTATATATCCTTCTGGTTCACCATCAGCTCCATCTATAGGTCCGTCATAAAAACGGTATGCTTCAGTTTGTCCATAAGGTTCACGAGCTTCTAACCATGCTTTCTTTGCAGTATCAAAAGTAGTTTGCGTAGGATTAGCTACAAAAGCATTAATAGCTGTTTGTAAATCTTTTGTTTTTACTAAAGCATCATTATAACTAGCTTC
>CALISK010000197.1 GCA_938041625.1 uncultured Tenacibaculum sp.
ATGTTTTATAATTTAAACATGACTCCTAATCCTATGTTAGAAATATTTTGACCATTATTTGAAATGCCACTATAACTAGCTTGTAATGAAATATCATCTGAAATATTGAAAAGATAGTTAGCTTCAACACTTAAAGCAAAAGAATGTGTGTTACTAAAAATCACTAACAGGAAGTACAAAATTAGCTCCTAAGTTAAATTGACCTTCTTAAGCATTTATAGATAATCCAAATGCAATAATGAAAAAGTATAGTAAGAAGAAAAGAGGATTAATTATTTGAGTTTGTATAATATATCCAATAGATTTTATCTGTAATTTTATAACCTAAATCTTTGTATAATTTTATAGCTCCAAAGTTAATATCCATTACATGTAAAATAGGTGTTTTATTTTTTTTTATAATTTGTACAGAAGTGTAGTGAACTAATTGTTTAGCAAACCCTCTTCTAGTATAATCAGGGTGGGTAACCACTCCGCTTACTTCAATAAAATCATTCGTTTGTATACGTTCACCAGTTACAGCAACTAATTTATTGTCTTTAAAAATTCCATAATAATCTCCCATTTCAAAAGATTTTTCTCTAAAAGTACCAGGCATCACCAACATAATTAATTCATACAACTCTTTTTTGTGTACTTGAGTTAGTTTAATAATGTTAGAATTATGTTCTAGTGTTATAAGATTTGATGGATTTAAAACCATTTGTTCACAACTAACAGCTTTTTGTAATATAAGATTATTAGGATGCTTAGGTATTGTTTTAGATACGATATAGAAGCCATCTACTAATTTAGAGTAAGTTCTCATGGCTTTTTCAGTATTATTTGTATTGATGAAACAACCAAAAGAACAAAATTCAGGCTTATAAAATTTCATACCATCAATATCTAAAGCAATATTTTTATGAGTTTCATTAAGTGAATACCAAACAGGGTTATTCAATTTTGCAAATTTATTCATGGTATAAAAATAAAAAAGCTTATTTAAAAAATAAATTTTCAAGATAATTTTAATGTAAGAAAAGATTTTTTATTTAAAAGAACAATTGTTATAATTCATAATTATTCAATGTTTTGTTAAATAGATGTTTAAGTTAATGTTTGAAAGAGTGTATTGAGTTTTATTTTCTTCAATTATTTTAAATTTTTATGTTATATTTAAAGAATGATGCTCAAAAAGAAAATAAATTCAAAAGGGGTGTTAGCCTAAAATTGTGATATATATTACTTATTTACCCCCGAATAAAACTGAATCATGGAAATAGCAAGTATACCTAAAAATGAAGAAAAGAGAATTGAAGCCTTAAAAAGTTATACTATTTTAGATACGCTTCCAGAGGAGAATTATGATAACATTACAAAAATAGCCGCAGAAATATGTAATACTCCTATAGCTTTGGTTTCTTTAGTAGATCCTACTAGACAATGGTTTAAATCCACTCATGGTTTAGATGCTACAGAGACTCCAAGAGATTATGCTTTTTGTGCTCATAGTATCTTAGAACCAGATGAATTATTTATTATACCTAACGCTACCAAAGATATTCGTTTTAAAAATAATCCTTTAACGGTAAACGATCCTCATGTAGTATTTTATGCAGGAGCTCCTTTAAAGACTAAAGATGGTCATGCTTTAGGAACATTATGTGTTATTGATAATGAACCTCGTTTGTCACTTACACAAGGTCAAAAGGATTCTTTGAAAGCATTGTCAGAACAAGTTATGAGCTTGTTGGAATTGAGGAAAAAGAATTCGAAATTAGAGCAAGCTAATAAAGAAATAACAAGATTGAATAGTGAGTTAAATCAATTTGCTTATAAATTAACACACGACTTAAAAACACCTATTCGTGGAATTAACTCTTTAGCAGAATTCCTTAAAGAAGATATCGAAGAATTATCTAATAGTAGTTCAAAAGCAGGGGAGTTTATTGAACTTATCTCTTCTAGAACAGTGTATATGGAGTCTATGATTGATCAACTTTTACTTTATGCAAAAGTTACTAATGCTAATATACATTTTGAAGACTTTAATTTAAAACAGTTATTAGAAGAAATTTTAAAAAACTGTGATTTAAAAAATGCTGTAACTATTAATTTAGAAGCACTAAACATAGAAATATTACATTCAAAAATATGTTTTATTCAAATTTTCCAAAACTTATTGACGAACTCATATAAATTTTGCGATAAAGAACATTGTGAAGTATATATAAGTTGTATTCAAAAGGAAGATTCTCTAGAGTTTGTTTATAGAGATAATGGGCCAGGAATACCTACGAAATATCATGATAAAGTTTTTTTAATGTTTGAAACTGTAAACAAAGTAGGAGAAGCTAATTTTAAGAATTCAGGTATTGGTTTAGCTACAATAAAATCGATAATAACTAGGTTAAATGGAACTATAAGTTTGAGAGAAAAGAAAAATAAAGAAGAAGGAATTCGTATAGAGTTTATGATACCTAAATCAAATTTGTTTAAATAAAAAAGCTCACCTTTTTAGATGAGCTTTCAATAATATATTAAACGAATAAAGTTATTCCTTTATTAGACTTCTAGAAATAACAATTTTCTGAATTTCAGAAGTTCCTTCATAAATTTGAGTAATCTTAGCATCACGCATTAAACGCTCTACATGGTATTCTTTTACAAAACCATTACCTCCATGAATTTGAACAGCTTCTACAGTATGTTCCATAGCAACTTTAGATGCATATAATTTAGCCATAGCACCAGTTCTATCATAGTTGTTACCTTGATCTTTATCATAAGCAGCTCTCATTACTAAGTGACGAGCAGCTTCAATTTCTGTATACATATCTGCTAACTTAAAAGCAATAGCTTGATGATTACAAATTTCTGTACCAAAAGCTTTACGTTCTTTAGAATATTTTAAAGCTAATTCGTAACCTCCGGCAGCGATACCTAAAGCTTGAGCAGCAATACCAATACGACCACCAGATAAAGTTTTCATTGCGAACTTAAAACCGAATCCATCTTCACCAATTCTATTTTCTTTAGGAACTTTTACATCATTAAACTGTAAAGTATGTGTATCAGAACCACGAATTCCTAATTTATCTTCTTTAGGCCCAATATGAAAACCTTCCATTCCTTGTTCAAGAATAAAAGCGTTAATACCTTTATGACCTTTTTCTCTATCTGTTTGAGCAATTACTAAATAAACTCCAGCACGACCACCATTAGTAATCCAGTTTTTAGTACCATTTAATAAATAGTAATCTCCTTTATCTTCAGCAGTAGTAGCTTGTGAAGTAGCATCAGAACCGGCTTCAGGTTCACTTAAACAAAAAGCTCCAATTTGTTCACCAGTAGCTAATTTTGTTAAATATTTTTGTTTTTGTTCTTCAGAACCGTATGCTTCTAATCCGTAACAAACTAAAGAATTATTTACAGAGACCATTACAGAAGCAGAAGCGTCAATTTTAGATAATTCTTCCATAATTAATACGTAAGAAATAGTATCCATACCACTTCCTCCATATTTAGGGTCTACCATTACTCCCATAAAACCAAGCTCTCCCATCTTTCTAACCAATTCATCAGGGAACTGTTGTTTTTCATCTCTTTCAATAACACCTGGTAATAATTCATTCTGCGCAAAATCGCGAGCAGCGTCACGTATCATTAAATGTTCTTCTGTAAGACTAAAATCCATACTATATCGTTATCGTTATTAATTTTTTTAAGTGCTTCCAAAGATACCTCTTTAATATGATTTTTTCAATACACTTTTACTATTTTTACCTTATGCAGAATCAGTATACATATGGCATAGGTTTAATGTCTGGAACCTCTTTAGATGGTTTAGATTTAGTTTATGTTGAGTTTAAAGAAAATTACAAAAAATTCACAATACTTAATTGTAAAACAGTTGCTTACTCAAACGAATGGAGAGATAAGCTTCAGAATGCAATTTCCTTTTCTAAAGAAAATTTAAACCATTTAGATTTAGATTATGGTAAATATTTAGGAAGTCAAGTCAATCAGTTTATTAAAGAGTTTAATATAAAAGAGATTGATTTTGTAGCTTCACATGGACATACTATTCATCATGAACCAGAAGAAGGAATCACATTACAAATAGGTAATGGTCAAGAGATAGCAAATACAACAGGTTATAAAATTATTTGTGATTTTAGATCGCAAGATGTAGCATTAGGAGGACAAGGAGCACCATTAGTTCCTATAGGAGATGAACTTTTGTTTTCTGAATATGACTATTGTTTAAATTTGGGAGGTTTTGCTAATATTTCATATAAAGAAGATAATCAAAGAAAAGCTTTTGATATATGCCCTGTTAATATTGTTTTAAATCATTACACAAAAAAAATAGGTTTAATTTTTGATAATAATGGTGAAATTGCTAGTAAAGGAAAATTAAATAAAAAGTTATATGAAAAATTAAATGAACTAGCATTTTATAAAAAAAAGCACCCTAAATCATTAGGTTTAGAGTGGGTTCAAAAAGAAATTTATCCTTTAATAGATCAGTTAGAACTAGATATAGCATCAGTTTTAAGAACTTTTATAGAACATGCTGCCTATCAGATAACTAAACATATAAAAAAAGGAGTAGTTTTAATAACTGGTGGCGGAGCATTTAATAAATTTTTAATTAATGAAATTGAAAGAAGAATTGAAAATAAAATAGAAATGCCCAAAAAAGAATTAATAGATTTTAAAGAAGCTTTAATTTTTGCTTTTTTAGGATTACTTAGAAAAGATAATAAAATAAATTGCTTACAATCTGTTACAGGGGCTAGTAAAGATCATTCTTCAGGTAATTTTTTTTATCCGAAAGGATAACTTTTAATTAATTTTTTTTAAAAATTAAAGTATGTTAAAAAAAAGTAAACTTCGGAAACTTTTTTTGAGTTTAAAGTTTCTTGTCGTAATTTAGCGCGGTTTATTTCTGAATTTTCCAGATGACATATATGTTTTTTTATGGTAATTTTGTGATAACAAGCAGTGAGTAATAAAAAATTAAAAAGATGAATCAACTTTAGCTTTTTTAGAGAAGCATTTTTAAAACAGAAGAAAAAAATATTTAAAGTTAAATTCATTTATAAAATATAGAATGAAAAAATTATTAAAAAAATACGAAGAAAAACAACCAGAAATAGTTTTCAATTGGAAAGATTCTGAAACAGAAGCAGAAGGTTGGACAGTAATAAATTCTCTTAGAGGAGGAGCAGCTGGTGGAGGTACTAGAATGCGTAAGGGATTAGACAAATATGAAGTAATGTCTCTTGCTAAAACAATGGAAGTTAAGTTTACAGTTTCAGGACCAGCAATAGGGGGTGCTAAATCAGGAATTAATTTTGATCCACACGATCCTAGGAAAGAAGGAGTATTAAGAAGATGGTATAAAGCAGTAGCTCCATTACTTAAAAATTATTACGGAACAGGAGGAGATTTAAATGTAGATGAAATTCATGAAGTTATTCCAATTACAGAAGATTGTGGAGTTTGGCATCCGCAAGAAGGAGTTTTTAATGGACACTTTAAACCTACAGAAGCCGATAAAATAAATAGAATTGGTCAATTAAGACATGGAGTAATTAAGGTGTTAGAAAATGAAGATTTTTCACCAAAAGTTGCAAGGAAATATACTGTAGCTGATATGATTACAGGATATGGAGTGGCAGAGGCTGTTAAACATTATTATAATATCTATGGAGGTAGTATTGAAGGTAAAAGAGCTGTAGTACAAGGTTTCGGTAATGTAGGATCAGCAGCAGCATACTATTTGTCTCAAATGGGAGCTAAAATTGTAGGGATTATTGATAGAGTCGGAGGAGTTATTAATGAAGAAGGATTTTCTTTTGAAGAAATTAGAGAGTTATTCTTAAATAAAGATGGAAATACATTAGTAGCAGAGAATATGATTCCTTTTGAGGAAATGAATACAAGAGCTTGGAATTTACCATGTGAAATTTTTGCTCCTTGTGCAGCATCTAGGTTGATTACTCAAAAACAGATTGATCAAATGATAAATACTGGTTTAGAAGTAATTTCATGTGGTGCAAATGTTCCTTTTGCAGATAAAGAAATATTTTTCGGGCCAATAATGGAAAGTACTGATAAAAAAGTAAGTTTAATACCTGATTTTATATCTAACTGTGGTATGGCTAGGGTTTTTGCTTACTTCATGGAAAAAAGAGTAACAATGAATGATGAAGCTATTTTTAATGATACTTCTAATATTATAAAAAGAGCTTTAGAAATAGCATATGCTAAAAATGAATCTAAAACTCGTATTAGCGAAACAGCATTTGAAATTGCTTTAAAAGAATTAATTTAATCAGTTAAATAAAATATAATTATGTTAAAATACTTTTTAGGAGATAGTCCGAAATGGTTTAAAATGACCATGATAGGGTTTTTAATTTTTAATGTTATTTCCCTTTTTGCTTTTGGAGCAACTATTACTTCATGGTTATTTATAGGAGAATTTATTTTCACTTTAGCGATGGCTTTAAAATGTTATCCATTACAATCAGGAGGATTATTAGCAATACAGGCAATTGTTTTAGGTTTGGCACACCCAATGTACAAAACGGATCATGGTAAAGTACTTTATAATGAAGCAGGAGAAGCTATAAAAGGAGGAGTGCTTTTGGAGGTAGAACACAATTTAGATGTGATACTTTTATTAGTTTTTATGGTAGCTGGTATTTACTTTATGAAACCTTTACTTATGTATATCTTTAGTAAAGTATTTACTAAAATAAAATCTAAGTTAGTGCTTTCGCTTTTATTCGTGTTTTTATCAGCTGTGTTATCTGCGTTTTTAGATGCTTTAACAGTAACAGCAGTATTAATAAGTATTTCTATTGGTTTTTATGGAGTTTACCATAAAATTCATTCAAGTTCTGAAGATTATGATGATGATGGAATTTTAGATAGAAAAGAATTAAGCGGAGAAACATTAGAAGAATTTCGTAGTTTTTTAAGAAGTTTAATAATGCACGGTGTTGTAGGTACAGCACTAGGTGGTGTTTGTACTTTAGTAGGAGAGCCTCAAAACCTATTAATAGGTGAAAGACTAGGATGGGATTTTGTTGAATTTTTCTTAAAAATGGCACCAATTACAATACCAGTACTTGTAGGAGGTTTAATTACTACAGCAGTGTTGGAGATGACAGGATGGTTTGGTTTTGGCGCTAAATTGCCTAAAGTAGCTGCAGAAATTATAGAGGCATATACTATTGAAGAAGATAATAAAAGAACAGATAAAGAAAAATATGGATTAATAGTTCAAGGTGTTTCTGCGGTGTTGTTAATTTTAGGATTGGCTTTACACATTGCTCCTGTAGGTTTTATAGGTTTGGCTTTAATAATTGTTCAAACTGCTTTTATGGGAATTATAGATGAGCATAAGTTAGGACATGCTTTTGAAGAAGCGTTACCATTTACAGGATTATTAATCGTGTTTTTTGTTATTGTAGCAATGATTCATCAACAACATTTGTTTAGTCCAATCATTAATTGGGCTTTACAACAGCCAAAAGCATCACAACCAGGATTGTTTTACATAGCCAATGGTTTTTTATCAGCTATTAGTGATAATGTGTTTGTAGCAACTGTGTATATAGGAGAAGTACAGCAAGCATTTCAAAATGGAGCAATTACAAGAGAGGAGTTTGAAAAATTAGCAATTGCTATTAATACTGGGACAAATTTACCAAGTGTAGCAACACCAAACGGACAGGCTGCATTTTTGTTTTTACTAACATCATCATTAGCTCCGTTAATTAATTTATCATACGGTAAAATGGTTAAAATGGCATTACCGTATACTATAGTATTAGGTGGTCTAGGATATATAATGGTTAAAGTTGTATTGACATAAATAAAATATAGTATATTTATTAAAATTTAAATCCTGAATTTTTTAATTCAGGATTTATTTTTTATACTTAAAAATTAAAGAAAACGTTACATTAAAAAGTCATATTCTATTTTATGTTATTATTTATTCAAGAAATAGCTGAAGAAATTTCAAAAGAAGAAAACCAAGAAAAGACATTATCAATCTTTCAATTGATAAAAGATGGTGGGCCCGGAGGACAGGTTATTATAGCGATTCTATTCGTTTTGTTAGCATTAGCATTATATATTTATTTTGAAAGATTTTTTGCTATTAAAGCAGCTTCACAAGTTGATGAAAATTTTATGAATCAAATTAGAGATTTTGTTTTGAATGGAAACATCGAATCTGCTAAATCTTTATGTGAAAGCACAGATACCCCAACATCAAAATTAGTAGGAAAAGGAATTTCACGTATAGGTAAACCGTTAGAAGATATTAATACAGCAATAGAAAGTGCGGGTAAATTGGAAGTTTATAAATTAGAAAAAAATGTTTCTATTTTGGCAACAATAGCTGGTGCAGCACCAATGATTGGTTTTTTAGGAACAGTAATAGGAATGATTGTTGCTATTCATGAGATAGCTAACTCAGGAGGACAAATAGATATAAAATTACTTTCTGATGGTTTATATACAGCAATGACAACTACTGTGGCAGGTTTAATTGTGGGAATTATAGCATACGTTACCTATAATCACTTAGT
>CALISK010000198.1 GCA_938041625.1 uncultured Tenacibaculum sp.
GCGAATCTTTTTTTAGAAGGAAATAAGCAATTAGAAAACAGTAAAAAAGGAGGTGTTGTTTCTGTTTCTTTTTTAGAAAAAGAAGAAGATAAAGAATTAGAGAAGTTAAAATATCCCAAAAAAGTTTATGAAAAAATAGAGGAATTAAAAGGAGAGTTTCTACTAAATGAAATTTGTGTTTTAGTTAGAAAGAAGAAAGACGGAGTAGAGGTAGCGAATTATTTATCAGAAAGAGGAATTGATATTGTTTCTTCAGAAACATTGTTGTTAAAAAACAGCCCTAAAGTTAATTTTTTGATTCACGTTTTAACACTTTTTAAAGTTCCGAGTAATGAAGAAATTCGTTTTGAAATAGCTTATTTTTTGTTTGATCATTTAAAAGTAAGAGATAATTCTCATCGTTTCTTTGAGACTATCGTAAAAAATACATTTGCACAGATTTTCGAAGAATTAAATAAGTATGAAATTACTTTTGATTTAAATAGGTTTTATGAACTGGCGTTTTATGAAAAAGTGGAAGCATTAATTAGAACTTTTAAGTTAATAGATTCTTCAGACGCTTATGTTCAATTCTTTTTAGATGTTGTTTTAGAACAACAACGAAAAGGAACAAATATTCAAGATTTTTTAGAATATTGGAGTACTAAAAAAGAAGTTTTAAGTATCGTTTCTTCGGAAGAGTCTAATGCGGTTAATATAATGACTATTCATAAATCGAAAGGGTTAGAGTTTCCAGTAGTTCTCTTTCCTTATGATTTAGATATTTACAGACAAGTAAAACCGAAAGTTTGGTTTGATGATTTGCCAAATGATTTTTCTGATTTTGAAGAACTGTTAATTGATTACACGAAAACATTAAGTTATATAAATGAAACAGGAGACAAAATATATAAAGAGCAAAGAGAAGAGTTAGAATTAGATAACTTTAATCTTTTGTATGTAGCTTTAACTCGTGCAGTAGAACAATTACATATTGTTACAGAAAAGAAAATATCTAAGACAGGAGAGAACACTAATTATTATTCGGGTGTTTTTATCTCTTATTTAAAAAAGCAAAATGTTTGGGAAGATGATAAGTTGTCTTATTTTTTTGGGGAAAATAAAAGAATAAGTAATAAAGAGCAAGTAATTGTATCAAATACAATTCAAAAAAACTTTATTTCTATACCCTGGCAACACCATAACATTGTAATGTTATCAAGTTCATCTAAACTTTGGAATAAAGAACAAGAAGAAGCAATAAAGTATGGGAATTTAATTCATGAATTATTGTCAAAAATTAAAAATAAAAATGACGTTGAGGAAGTACTTTTATATTCACAAAAACAAGGTGAAATTACAAATGAACAATTCCCAGAAATTAGTAAACAGATATTAGATGTAGTAAGTCATGAGGATCTTCAAGAATATTATAAAGAAGGGATTACAATTTTTAATGAAAGAGAAATTATAACAAAAGAAAATAAAATTATAATTCCAGATAGATTAGTGTTTCATGGAAATAAGGTGACAATTATGGATTACAAAACAGGGGTGTCTAAAAAAAACCATGTTACTCAAGTAAATAATTATAAAAGAAGTTTAGAAGAATTAGGATACATAGTTGATAAAAAAATATTAGTCTATTTAAATGATACAATTATAGTTGAAGAAATTGACTAATTTTACATTCCAAACAAACAAAACATGTACGGAAAAATCAAAGAACATTTAGAAAAGGAAATTCAAGATATTAAAGATGCTGGATTATATAAAAGTGAGCGAATTATAACATCTTCACAAGATGCAGTAATAAAAATATCTACAGGAGAAGAGGTAATTAATTTTTGTGCTAATAACTATTTAGGATTATCTAATAATACTGAAGTGATTCAAGCGGCTAAAGATGTAATGGATACGCATGGTTTTGGAATGTCGTCTGTACGTTTTATTTGTGGTACACAAGATATTCATAAAGATTTAGAAGCTAAAATTGCTGAGTTTTATAAAACAGAAGACACAATATTATATGCAGCTGCTTTTGATGCAAACGGAGGAGTTTTTGAACCTTTGTTAACAAAAGAAGATGCAATTATCTCTGATAGCTTAAATCATGCTTCTATTATAGATGGTGTACGTTTGTGTAAAGCGGCCAGATATCGTTATAATAATAATGATATGGTTTCTTTAGAAGAACAACTAATAGAGGCGAATAAACAAGAACATCGATTTAAAATTATTGTTACTGATGGTGTTTTCTCCATGGATGGTATTGTTGCTAAACTAGATGAGATTTGTGATTTAGCAGATAAGTACGATGCTTTAGTAATGGTTGATGAATGTCACGCAGCTGGATTTATAGGAGCTACAGGTAGAGGTACTTTAGAATTAAAAAATGTTTTAGGGAGAGTAGATATAGTTACAGGTACCTTGGGGAAAGCTCTTGGAGGTGCTATGGGAGGTTATACAACAGGAAAAAAAGAAATAATAGAGCTTCTTCGTCAACGTTCTCGACCTTATTTATTTTCAAATTCATTAGCACCAGCGATTGTTGGAGCTTCATTAAAAGTATTTGAATTATTATCTAATGATACAAGTTTAAGAGATAAATTAGAATGGAATACAAATTATTTCCGCTCAGAAATGGAAAAAGCAGGGTTTGATTTAGTGGGAGCAAATGCCGCAATTGTACCAGTAATGCTATATGACGCTAAGCTTTCACAAACAATGGCTAATAAACTTTTAGAAGAAGGCATATATGTTATAGGATTCTTTTATCCTGTGGTACCTAAAGAAAAAGCAAGAATTAGAGTGCAGTTATCAGCTGCACATGAAAAAGAGCATTTAGATAAAGCAATAAATGCATTCATTAAAGTAGGTAAATTGTTAAATGTTATTTCGTAAAAGACGAACAAAAACTTGTTTTTTTTATAAGTTTTTGTAGATTTGCCTTTGTAAATAAGTTTTAACAACTTACATTTGCTTTATATATAAACGAACTTTTAATTTAAATTTTTGATAATGAAACATTTAAAAAATTTAGCTATGTTAGCTATTTTCGCGTTTCTAACGGTTAGTAACGTTAACGCACAAGACGAAAACAATCCTTGGGTTGTAGGTTTTGGTATTAATACAGTTGATGTTAGAATACCAACAGAATTTGGAGATTATCTTCAAGACTATATTGGTACTAGCGAGTGGGGTGATAATACTTTACCTTCTATCTCTAGAATTAGTGCTGAAAGATATTTAGCTGATGGATTTACTCTACAATTAGCTGGATCTATAAACAAAGTGAAAACTTATAGAACAGAAGAAGATTCTGATGAATTATACTGGGCTATCGATTTAACTGCTAAGTGGGATTTAAACCACTTAATAGGAGATACTAGCTGGTTTGACCCTTATGTATACTTAGGTGGTGGTTACACTGACTTTGGTAGAATGGTAGGTAATAACTTTGTTGACGGTGGAGAAGGAACTTTAAACGCAGGTTTAGGTTTCAACGTATGGTTTAACGATAACATCGGTTTAAACTTCCAAACTGGTGGTAAGAAAGAGTTTGCTGATAACATTAAAGATCACTTCCAACACAGTTTAGGTGTTGTTTTCCGTTTCGGTGGAAAAGATACTGATGGTGATGGTGTTTATGACAAAAATGATGCTTGTCCAGAAGTTGCTGGTTTAAAAGCTTTCAATGGTTGTCCTGATGCTGATGGTGATGGAATCAAAGATTCTGATGATGCATGTCCTAATGAAGCTGGAACAGCTGCATTAAACGGTTGTCCTGATGGAGACGGTGATGGTATTGCTGATAAAGATGATGCATGTCCTACTGCTGCTGGAACTAAAGCAATGAACGGTTGTCCTGATGCTGATGGTGATGGTATCGCTGATAATAAAGATAAGTGTCCTAGTCAAGCTGGTCCTGCTGAAAATGGAGGATGTCCTTGGGGAGATAAAGATAAAGATGGTGTTAAAGATAACGTTGATAAGTGTCCAGATGTTGCTGGTGTAGCTTCAAGACAAGGTTGTCCAGAGCCAAAACCAGTAATTACTGAGGTTGCTAAGGAGAAATTAAAGCAGTTTGCAAGAGCTATTTACTTTAACTCTGGAAAAACTACTTTCAGACCTGGTGTAAGCGGTAAATTAGATTTAATTGCTGGTATCATGAAAGAATTTTCTGAGGCTAACTTTAATATAGAAGGTCATACTGATAGTCAAGGTGCTAATGCAGCTAACCAAAGATTATCTGAAAAAAGAGCTAAAGCAGTATTAGATTACTTAGCTTCTCATGGTATTCCTGCTGGAAGATTATCTTCTGTAGGTTTCGGTGAAGACTATCCAATTGCTTCAAACAAAACTAGAGCTGGTAGAGCTCAAAACAGACGTGTTGAAATTAACTTAAAGAAGTAATTTCTAACATAAATAAAATTAAAGCCTCGCATTGCGAGGCTTTTTTTATGTCAATATTTTAAGTTTAAAAATTACTTCGCAAACGTTTTTTATATTGTTATAAAAAAATTACCTTTGCGCACTGAAAAGTGAGATAATTAACACTTAATAAATACAATAACTTAATTACAGAAAGTAATGTCTACAATAAAAGGTAAAGTTTCTCAAATTATTGGTCCGGTTATCGATGTCGAGTTTAATACTGAAAATGCTAAATTGCCAAAAATTTATGATTCATTAGAAATCAATAAAGCTGATGGTTCTATATTAGTTTTAGAAGTACAACAACATATCGGAGAAGATACAGTTCGTACTATTTCTATGGATGCAACTGATGGTTTACAAAGAGGACAAGAAGTACTAGCTACAGGAAGTCCTATTCAAATGCCAATAGGAGGAGATATTTATGGTCGTTTATTTAACGTAACAGGAGAAGCAATTGATGGTTTAGGAGATTTACCTAAAACAGGAGATGCTGGTTTGTCAATACATAGACAAGCACCTAAATTTGAAGATTTATCTACATCTACTGAAGTATTATTTACTGGAATTAAAGTAATAGATTTAATTGAGCCATATGCAAAAGGTGGTAAAATTGGTTTATTTGGAGGAGCAGGAGTTGGTAAAACAGTATTAATTCAGGAGTTAATTAATAATATTGCTAAAGGGCATGGAGGTTTATCTGTGTTTGCAGGAGTAGGAGAGAGAACTCGTGAAGGAAATGATTTATTAAGAGAAATGTTAGAATCAGGAATTATCAAATATGGTGATGATTTCATGCATTCTATGGAAGAAGGAGGATGGGATTTATCTAAAGTTGATAAAACTGAAATGAGAGGTTCTAAAGCTACTTTTGTATTTGGACAAATGAATGAACCACCTGGAGCACGTGCTAGAGTTGCTTTATCTGGACTAACAATAGCTGAATATTTCCGTGATGGAGCAGGTGAGGATCAAGGTAAAGATGTACTTTTCTTTGTAGATAATATTTTCCGTTTTACACAAGCAGGTTCTGAAGTTTCGGCTTTATTAGGACGTATGCCTTCAGCTGTAGGGTACCAACCTACTTTAGCAACAGAAATGGGAGCAATGCAAGAACGTATTACATCTACAAAAAAAGGTTCTATTACATCTGTACAGGCAGTATATGTACCTGCAGATGATTTAACAGATCCAGCACCAGCAACGACATTTGCTCACTTAGATGCAACTACAGTATTATCTCGTAAAATTGCAGAATTAGGTATTTATCCAGCGGTTGATCCTTTAGATTCTACTTCAAGAATTTTAACTGCTCAAATTTTAGGAGATGAGCATTATAATACAGCTCAAAAAGTAAAAGAATTATTACAAAGATATAAAGAGCTACAAGATATTATCGCAATTTTAGGTATGGAAGAGTTATCTGAAGAAGATAAATTAGTAGTTCATAGAGCAAGGCGTGTACAACGTTTCTTGTCTCAACCTTTCCATGTTGCTGAACAATTTACAGGTATTCCTGGAGTATTAGTTGATATTAAAGATACTATTAAAGGGTTTAATATGATTATGGACGGGGAATTAGATAAATACCCTGAAGCAGCATTCAACTTAAGAGGTTCAATTGATGATGCAATTGAAGCGGGAGAAAAAATGTTAGCTGAAGCCTAAAAAGATTAAAACCTAAAGCAATAATATATGTTTTTAGAAATAGTAACACCAGAAGCCGTAATATTTTCTTCAGAAGCAACTTCTGTAGCTGTCCCGGGTATAAATGGGGAGTTTCAGATGTTGAGTAATCACGCACCTGTTGTGTCTTTATTAATATCAGGAAGAATAAAAATTGAAGGTTCTGAGATCTCTTCTATTAGTGAAAATTTTCAAGAAAAATTCACTAAAGATGCTGATGGTAGATTGAGTTTAGAAATAAGCTCTGGTACGCTTGAAATGAAAGATAATAAATTGATAATACTTGCAGATTAAGTAAAAATCTAAAGTTATTATAACAAATTTAAAAAGCCTGTAAAATTTTTACAGGCTTTTTTTGTTTTATATCCCTTCCTGAAATAAGTTGACATAAAATCTACTTATAATGAAAGATCAAGCAAACAAGAGAGTTAAATGTAGCCAGCGTGATTATAACTTAGGCTTTAAATTAGCTTTAATAGCAGAAGTAGAAAAAGGCAATTAACACCTCTACAAGCAGATAAAAAAACTTATGGTATTCAAGGCAGAAGTACCGTTTTTGTATGGTTACGAAAAGATGGTACTTTAGATTGAAGTACTCCTAATTTTAATCACATGCCAAAATCAAAAGTAACACCAGGACAAAAGATAAAACGTTTAGAGAAAGAGTTAGAAGAAGAAAGACTAAGTAATCTTCTACTAAATACAATGATAGATGTTTAAGACAAACAATTTGGTACTGCTATTAGAAAAAAGCTTTTATTCAAACAACCCAAATTATCCAACTGAACAAAAAAATGACTTTTTCCTGTTCATGTAGATTGTTAGGAGTTAACAGAGAAGCTGTTTATCAAGGAGTCAAATGTAAAGAAAAGCGAGCGAAAGTTTTTATCACAAATGATCTGTTCGAAGAGAAATGCCTAGAATCGGAACTCGTAAACTATATTACTTACTAAAAGAAGAAATTTTGATAGATTACAAATAAAAACAGGGAGAGATGCCCTGTTTGCTTATTTAAAAGCTGAATATTTATTAGTAAAGCCTAAAAAAATGTATAAAAACACATAATCAAAACATTGGTTAAGAAAATACCCTAATTTATTAAAAAAACATCGCTCCAAAAAGACAAGAACATGTTTGTGTTAGTGACATAACATATATAAAAAGTAGAGAAAGAACTCACTATTTATCTTTAGTTGCAGATGCTTACAGTAGAAAAACAGTAGGTTGTAAACTTAGTAATGATATCGGGTAGAAAATTTGGTGTAAGTTTTTAAAAAATGGCTATTAAAAATAGAAATAGTCATAAAAAGTTAATCTATCATTCAGATAGAGGGCTACAATATTGTCCGAGTATTAATCAAAAGGCTTTGTTGAAAAACAAAGTAAAACCATCTATGACTGATGGCTATGATTGTTATCAAAATGCATTAGCGGAACGTATAAATGACATATTAAAGCAAGAATTTTTAATACATAAGTGTAATAAGGAGTTGAAGCAATTAATTGAAGAATCTATAAATACATATAATAGTAAAAGACCGCATTTAAGTCTTAATATGAAAACACTTAACTTTGTAAATAATAAAAAACCAGAGAAGTTAAGTCCTCTGGTTTAAGTAAATTTTATAAATAATTGTCAACCTATTTTAGGAAGACTCATTATCCTTAGTCTATTTGAGAAACTCTTAAGGTGTTTACCATTCCTTTTTCTTCTACTGGCATTGAACTTAAATTAATTACGAAATCACCAGTTTTAACAAAGTTTTTTTCCTTAACAATTTCATTAATATCTTTAACAGTGTCATCTGTATTAAGCTCTCTGTCATAATAGAAGGCTCTAACTCCCCAAAGAAGATTAAGTTTACCTAGTATTCTTCTTTCTGAAGAGAAAGCAATTACATGAGATTTAGGTCTCCATGCAGATATTTGAAATGCAGTGTAACCACTATTAGTTAAAGTGGAAATTGCAGAAGCTTTAATATCATCTGCCATTAAAGCAGCATGATGACAAACAGATTTAGTTATAAAACGATTTGTTTTAATGTGTGGAGCTTCTACTGGTACCTTTATAAGATTAGAGAATTCTACACTACCTATAATTTCAGTCATTTTTTCTATTACTCTAATTGGGTGTTTACCAACAGAAGTTTCACCAGATAACATAACAGCATCTGCACCATCCATAATAGAATTTGCAACATCATTCACTTCAGCTCTTGTAGGAACACTATTTTCTATCATAGTCTCCATCATTTGAGTAGCTATTATTACAGGTATTCTTGCTTTTTTTGCTCTATGTACTAGCATTTTTTGAATAAGAGGAACATCCTGCATTGGTACTTCTACTCCTAAATCTCCTCTTGCAACCATCAATCCATCACAATAAGGTATTAAAGCATCAATATTTTCAACAGCTTCGGGTTTTTCAATTTTAGCTATTACAGGTACCCTGTATCTAGATTTTTGCTTAATTAAATCACGTAACATTCTTAAGTCTTCTGGATTTCTAACAAAGGATAAAGCAATCCAGTCAACTTCTTGTTCTAATGCAAAAGCAACATCTTTTTTGTCTTTTTCTGTTAAAGCAGGTAAAGAGATATCAGTATTAGGTAGATTAACTCCTTTTTTAGAATTTAAAGGACCACCCACAATAACTTTGGTAGTAACTTCTTTCTCTTTATCCGTTTTAATAACTTCAAATTGAAGTTTACCATCGTCAACAAGAATGTTTTCTCCAGTTTTTACATCTTTAGGAAACCTTTTATAGGTCATAAATGCCTTTTTATTATCTCCTGTACATTCTTCAGTAGTAAAAATAAAGGTGTCTCCAGCTTTAACTTCTGTTCCTTCTTTCATTACACCAACTCTTAACTTAGGTCCTTGTAAATCTGCTAGAATAGCTAAGTTGTAGCCTTTCTCATCATTTATTTCTCTTATTAGACGAATGTTTTCTCTAGCAATATCATAATCAGCATGAGAAAAGTTAACTCTAAAAACATTCACTCCAGCAGCTCCCATTTTACTAATGACTTCTTTGGTGTTTGTTGCAGGACCAAGTGTAGCAACAATTTTAGTTTTTTTATTATTTGGCATAGATTAAAAGATTAAAACTTCTTTAGATTTTAGTTTGTTTGTGTCTATTTTATAAGAGGTGATTATTTGCGGAATTTTATTAATAATATCAATAAAACGATTGATGTTATTATCATTAAAATTGCCTTCTATTTTTAAAAAAAAATCAACCCCCTTTTTTTCTGGTATTAAGCGTATACTAGTTTCATTTTCTAAAAAAAGACTAGTGTTATTACTTTTAATTTTTGCTTTATAGATATTGGAAATTAAATACCAATAGTTATCAGTTGTCTCATTAATGTATTCATATAATGAATATGAAGCATTACTTTTCTCATTTTTAAAATCTAAATCGAATTTAGATCTATTAAAATCGAGATTTAAATGTAAATTTAACATATAAGCCAATCGATAGTCTTCTAAAGCACTATGAATACCAATTAAATGATAATTATTATCTGAAAAATCATTTAAAGATATGGAATGTACTTGCACTTTTTACGATGTTAATATATGCTAAGTTACTGAATGTATCGTGAAATTAATATGAAATTAACGAAAACGATTTCGGCTAATCGTTAAGAAATTTAGTCGTCGTTTATTTGTTTTTGAAAGGCATAGTATACCCTTTTAGCAGCCATTTCTTCTGCTTTCTTTTTAGATGTAGCTCTTCCTTTTGCTATTTTTTGACCATCTATGATGATAACAACACTGAAATGTTTTTGAGATTGATTACCGGTGTCTTCGTAACTTTCGAATAAATATTTTCGTTTTGTTTTCTGACACCATTCAATAATAAAACCTTTGTAACTACTAATTTTATTTTCTAATTTCTGTAAATCAACATAAGGAATGATTATTTGGTCATATATAAATTGATGACAATAATTATACCCCCTGTCAAGGTAAACAGCTCCAACTAGGGCTTCAAAAATATTACCGTGAATATTATTTCCTACTTGCTTTTGGTTTACGTTACTTTTTACAAAACGTATTAAATCTAACTCTTTACCTAATTTGTTTAAGTTTTCTCTACTAACTACTTTAGATCTCATTTGAGTAAGATATCCTTCATTCCCTTTGGGAGCTTCTTTATATAAGAAAGAAGCAATTACAGAACCTAAAATAGCGTC
Source organism: uncultured Tenacibaculum sp. (assembly GCA_938041625.1). Taxonomy (GTDB): domain Bacteria; phylum Bacteroidota; class Bacteroidia; order Flavobacteriales; family Flavobacteriaceae; genus Polaribacter. Next base: position 10,308 of record CALISK010000198.1, read on the forward strand.
TCCTAAAAACTCTAATCTTTCATAATTTATAGGCTTACCATTATCATCAGTCATTTTAAGAGATCTATGTATAAAAGCTCTTTTATAATGATGTAATTTTATAGGCTTAAAATTAAGTAGTGTTTTTAAGTCATAATAAAACTCTTCGTCTTCTTTAGTTTTGGGTCTAACTATTTTACGAAGAAAATTCATAGATAATATTTAGTCTAATTTTTTAAAGGCTACACATGCATTGTGTCCACCAAAGCCGAAAGTATTACTCATGGCTATTTTAATATCTCTTTTTTGTGCCTTATTTAAGGTTAAATTCAGTTCTGGGTTAATGTTTTCATCAACGACAGAATGATTTATTGTAGGCGGTATAATACCATTTTGTAAAGCTAAGATAGTGGAAATAGATTCAATAGCTCCAGCAGCACCTAATAAATGACCTGTCATGGATTTTGTTGAATTTATACTAATATTCTTAGCGTGATCTCCAAAAACTTCAGAAATAGCTTTTAATTCAGCTACATCACCTAATGGAGTTGAAGTTCCGTGAGTATTAATATGTTCTACTTCTTCAGGTTTTATACCTGCATTTTCGAGACAATTTTTCATTACAGCAATAACACCAATTCCTTCAGGGTGTGGAGCAGTCATATGATAAGCATCAGAAGATAATCCTCCTCCAATTACTTCAGCATATATTTTTGCACCTCTTGCTACAGCGTGTTCGTATTCTTCTAAGATTAGTGCACCAGCACCTTCACCTAAAACAAAACCATCTCTTTCACCATCAAATGGTCTAGATGCAGTCTCAGGATTTTCATTTCTAGTTGATAAAGCATGCATGGCATTAAAACCACCCATACCAGCAATTGTTACTGCTGCTTCACTACCTCCTGTTACAACAACATTACAATGACCTAAACGAATATAATTTAAGGCATCGAAAATAGCATTGGCAGAAGATGCACATGCAGATACTGTTGTATAATTAGGTCCCATAAACCCATTTTTAATTGAGATATGACCAGGAGCAATATCAGCAATCATTTTAGGAATAAAGAAAGGATTAAATCTAGGTGTACCATTTCCAGAAGCGTAGTTTAACATTTCATTTTGAAAAGTTTCTAAACCTCCGATTCCTGCACCCCAAATAACTCCTACTTTAAATTTATCAATAGCTTCTAAATCTAAATTAGAATCCTTAATGGCTTCATCAGAAGCAATCATGGCGTATTGAGTAAATCTATCCATTCTTCGAGCTTCTTTTCTATCGATGTAATCTTTTACATCGAAGTTTTTAAGCTCGCATGCGAAACGAGTCTTGAACTTGGCAGCATCAAAATATGTTATAGGTGCGGCTCCACTAACTCCGTTAATCAAGCCATTCCAATATTGTTCAATATTATTTCCTATTGGCGTTAATGCGCCAAGTCCAGTTACTACAACTCGTTTTAATTGCATATTATCTTACTTTTTTGCTTCTTCTATATAGCTAATTGCTTGACCAACTGTAGCGATGTTTTCAGCTTGATCGTCTGGAATTTGAATATCAAATTCTTTTTCAAACTCCATAATTAACTCAACAGTATCTAATGAATCTGCTCCTAAGTCATTAGTAAAGCTTGCTTCGGTTGTTACTTCGTTATCGTCAACGCCTAATTTATCAACGATAATTGCTTTTACTCTTGATGCAATGTCTGACATAATTTTCTAATTTTTAAAATTTAAAATCGGGGCAAAAATACAAATCTTAGGTTTTAATTCTAATTTTTGTCCGAAAATATGAGGTCTAAAATAAAAAATCTTTTTGTTAAGACCACATGTTGTTAATAATTATTGCTTTTTTTGCAGTAACAACACAGTATTTTGTAGATTATGAAACGTATCGTGATTTTTGCTTCGGGCTCTGGTAGTAATGCCGAAAATATTATTGGTTTTTTTCAAACTAAAACCACTGCTACTGTTACTCATGTGCTTACTAACAATGAGCGTGCCAAAGTTTTAAAGAGGTGTGAGAGATTGAAAATAAGCGGCTTATCTTTTGATAAAAATGATTTTGTTAAGACAGATAAAGTATTAGATTTTTTAAAAAAAGAAGCAGATTATATTGTTCTTGCAGGTTTTTTATGGAGAGTTCCTAGTAAAATTGTAGCTGCTTTTCCGAATAAAATTATAAATATTCATCCTGCATTATTGCCAAAATATGGCGGAAAAGGAATGTATGGAATGCATGTGCATAAAGCAATAAAAGAAAATAAAGAAGAAGAAACTGGCATCACAATTCACTATGTAAACGAAAATTATGATGAAGGAGCAGTCATTTTTCAGGCAAAAACGAAAATTATAACGGAAGATTCGGCAGATGACATCGCAAAAAAAGTGCATAAATTGGAATATAAATACTTTCCTGAGATCATCGAAAAGGTAATTTTAGAAGCAAATGAGTAAGAAAAAGAAGTTTTATGTAGTTTGGAAAGGTAAAAAAACGGGAGTTTTTTCTTCATGGAAAACTTGTAAAGCACAAGTAGATGGATATGATGGAGCTCAATATAAATCTTTTGCTGATAAAAAAGAAGCAGAAAAAGCTATAAAAGGAAGGTATGAAGACTATAAAGGGAAGAATACCAAAAAAAAAGTGCTGTCTAAGGAAGAAAAAGAAAAGTATGGAACTCCTATTTTAAAAAGTTTATCTGTAGATGCTGCATGTTCTGGAAACCCTGGAAGATTGGAGTATAGAGGAGTATTAACAGATAGCAAAAAACAAGTTTTTATACAAGGCCCTATTACTAAAGGAACAAATAATATAGGTGAATTTTTAGCTTTAGTTCATGGATTAGCATTGTTGAAAAGTAAAAAATTAGAAGATTTACCTATTTATTCTGATTCTAAAATAGCAATGTCTTGGGTTAAAAAGAAACAATGTAGAACTAATTTGGTGTTTGATGATACAAATAAATCACTTTTAGATTTTATAAAAAGAGCTGAAAAGTGGTTACATGATAATACATATACAAATCCAATTTTGAAATGGGAAACAAAGGCTTGGGGTGAAATACCTGCAGATTTTGGAAGAAAATAAGACTTTTCTGTATAATTTAAAGCTATTTATTTGGGAATGGATTAAAACTCATTGATTTTTCTTAATATAAAAAGAGAACCATAACCATAGAAGATATAAAAGGGTTTAAGTAGCTTATGCTTACTATTGTCTTTTCATGTAAATCTATTTAAACTTAAAGGAAATCAAGGGGGTTAAACCTCTTGTTAAAATTTTAATACTAAATTATAACTTGAAAATAGTATTACTTAATAAAGATCCCAATTACCATCTTTATAATAAGTATAGAGTTTAGGAGAGAAGATAGTATTCACTTTTATTCCTGTTGTATCTGCTAAAGGTTTTCCGAATGCTATTAATTGAGGAATGGCTTTTTTTGTAAGCCATTTCAATTCAATATTATTTAGTTGAATGTCTATGATATCTTTGGAATTTAAGTTTTCTTTTTTAGCCATAATCCAACCCCATTCTCCTAATGTTAATACTTGATTGTGCATAGGAAGTGTTTTAAAATTAGCTGCTTTTAATGTTTTATTAATACAATAAAATGCTTTGGTTGCGTAATAAGGACTACCAGCTTGGGTAATAAAAACGCCTTCATCTTTTAATTTTAAACGACAGAGTTTGTAGAATTCTTTAGTATATAATTTATTTAAATCTACATTGTTAGGATCGGGCAAATCCACAAAAATAATATCGTATTTTTCTGGAGTATCTTCTAAAAAATTAAAAGCATCTTTTGTGACCGTTTTTATTTTTTTATTGTTCATAGAGTTTTGATTTAACTCTTTAAAAACAGGATAGTCTTTTCCTAAATTAATCATGTTTTGATCTAAGTCTACCAAAGTTACTTTTTCTACATCATTATATTTAAAAACTTCTCTAGCTAAACAACCATCTCCTCCTCCTAAAATTAAAATGTTTTTGTGTGAATTTGTAGATTTCATTGGAATATGTACCATGGGTTCATGGTACATAAACTCGTCAAATGAGGATAATTGTTGGTTTCCATTAATATATAAAGAATACCATTGTTTCCATTTTGTAACAACAATTTTTTGATATTTTGTTTGTTGAGTGTAAACAATTTTATCTTTATATTTTACTTGCTCTCCAAAGCGTATTATCGGTTCGGCTAAATATAATCCTGTTAAAATTAAAAGGGAAACGAATATATAAGCTATATGTAGTTTCTTTCTAGCAGAAATAGATACATTTTCTTTTAAAATTCTAAACAAATAAAAAGAAACAACTAAGTTTAGTATCCCTAATATAAATGGAGTGTATGTGAGGCCTAAATATGGCAAACCTACAAATGCAAAGAATAAACCTCCTATTAAACTACCAAAATAATCTTTCTCTAAAATATTAGAGATGTTTAGACGCAATTCTTCATATTCATCATTTATTCTTGTAGCAAAAGGAATTTCAAGACCTATTAATAAACCAATACATATAGATAGAAAATAGATAATTAACCAGGATATATCTGTAACTCCATAAAATATATATGCTATTAGTGCTGAAAAAGACACCAAAACAGATAAAATTAATTCAGTAATTATAAAATAAACAATTACTTGTTTGGTAAATAATTTACTAAACCTACTTCCAAGTCCCATAGCAAATAGCATTATTGATACTATTAAGGTGAATTGAAGAATGGCATTTCCTATAAAATAGGAAGCCAAAGTAGATAGAATGTATTCTGCTACAATACCACTAATACCTGTAGCAAATAGTGCTACTTTTAGAGCAAATGACTTTTGTTTTTTACTGTATGACAAAGTTATTATTTTCCAGTTCCTCCAGAACGAGATCTGGTAGAAGAACTATTAGAATATCTTGATGAACTTCTAGAAGATGTGTTACTTAAACTATTCCATCTACTAGTATTATTAGCTCTTCTTGTAAAAAAAGATTTTCTATTTGTACTTTGGTAATTACTTCTAGTTCCATAGTTATAGCTTCCTCCAGAAGCGTTATTTCCGTAATAAGGTCTTCCTGAGCTATAGCTACTTCTGTATCCGTTGTAGTCATTTCTAAAAGTACTACGTCTAGTTAACATCCAAAACCAAAAGAAAGAACTTGAAGAACTTGTTCTCCAACGCCTGTTATTCGAATTATTATTGTTTGTAGTATTGTTGCTAGCTGTACTAGTAGAATCGTTTTGTATAGCTTCCCATTTTCCATGTTTTTCATTTCCAATAGCCCATCCAAAACCAACAGGTTGTGCTACTTTAGATGTTTTACCATCGTGTTTAGAAACAATTTCCATTCCTAAGTCGTTTTCATGATCTTTGAAGAATTTCTTATTAACATTTGCCCAAGGAAGTTCTTTTACATGTAATGAATCTTTTTCTAATGTTAGTAATTTATATTTATGTTGGTACGCCATGTATTCGGCTTCTTCTTCAATTTTCATATCGTCTAAAACAATAGAAAAATCATGGGTAGATTCAGCTAATATTTTTTCTGAAGGTTCTATAGATACACTTTTAGAAGGTTTATTGCTTTTACCACAGCTTAAAACTGTGAAAGATAAGACGCTTAAATAGAATAACTTTTTCATGATTATGATTTTATGTTCTTTATTTTTTTTGCTTTTAATTCTTTCCCTAGAAAAGCTTCATAACTTCCATCGTTCCATTTTTCGATAGTTAATAATTCTTCATCTTCGGCATAGAAAAGATAACAATCTAAACTTTCTCTAGAGGAATGTGTTGTTAAGTTTTTATAATCTCCATTATAAGTTTCGTCTAATTCAAACAATTTGTTGTCAAATAGTATTTGTTTTGTTTGAATAGCATCCACTAAAAAAGCTTCTTCTATAAAAATAGATTCGCTATAAGTTACTTCATATTTACCTTTATGAAACTCTACTTCTAAAAAAGCTTCTTTACCACTAGATTTAATGGTGTACTCAATACTTGAATTATCCATTCTCCAGTCATATTGTCCTATCTCAAGAATTTCCCAAGTAGTTTTAAATAAACTAAATGTGTTTCCTACTTTTAGTTTATCTAAATTTCCTTCATTTGTATCTTTTCCAAACATAATAATATTTAATTAATTTCTTTTCCACAATGTGGACAGTTAAATTCTTCGTTTTTAAGCCTTAATTTTCGCACTTCTTCTATATAAGCTGAACTTATAATTCCTGTAGGTAAAGCAACAATACCGATACCTAAAAGGGCAATAAAAGCACTTAGTATTTTACCAATGCCTGTAACAGGATAAATATCTCCATAACCAACAGTTGTTAATGTAGCTACTGCCCACCACATTGCCTGACCAATATTTTTAAAAGCTTCTGGTTGCGCATTTTTTTCAATATTATACATTAATGTTGAAGCTAAAATAAGTAAGATGAATACTAAAAATATAGTTACTAATATTTCGTTTTTTGTTTTTAAAACAACATTTTTAATAATGCTTAAAGATTTAAAATATCTTTTCAATTTTAATAATCGTAAAAGCCTAAATAATCTTAATGTTCTTAAAATTCGTAAATCTATTTTTATTAAAAAAGGAAGGAAAAAAGGAACAATAGAAATTAAATCTACAATTCCCATAAAGGAAGTTACATATTTATAACGTGCTTTACTGGGTTTTAAATTTGGACTTAAAATATTTGCGATCCATATTCTTACGATATATTCTAGTGAGAAAATAATGATAGAAAAAAGTTCTAAGGCATAAAAATAGAAACCATATATTTTATGAATCTCATCATAAGATTCTAATACAATAGCAATCATATTAATAATGATTAAACATGAAATGAAATATTCAAAAAACTTGTCGCCTTTTGTATTTCCTTTTTCATCATCAAATAATAATGCTATTTTACGTTTCATTATTTCTGTTCTATTGTATCTAAAAACCCTCTTTGGCTAGAGTTTTTTTCTATTCTTTTAGAATTGAATTGTTCTTGTATCCATAAAATTCCTTCTTCTAAGTCAAAAGACTTATTGCAGGTAAAAAAGTCTAAAGCAACATATTTATGTTCAGGCCATGTATGTATAGCAATATGACTTTCTTTGATAACAATAACACCGCTAATACCAATAGGTGAAAACTCATGAATTGTAGTGTTAACAATAGATAGTTGCATAATATTTGCAGCTTTTTCTAAAATATTTTTTATAGAACTCACTGAGTTTATAATTGTAGCATTACAATCATAAAAATCGATAGTAGTTTGGTAGCCTAGACTCTTTTTCATGTATCAAAGATACATTTTTTGTTGAATAGAAAGAAAAAGGTTATTGTTGCGCAAGATTTCTCAATAAATCAACTAAGTCTTTTAATGTTTTGGGAGGATTGTCGTGATCAAAATTAGCAGAAGTATATTCTTTTTGATCAAGTTTTATTAAAATATGAGTATTCATTGCGCCGTCATAAAGTCTTTTTTCAGAAGGAGCTTTTAATGTAGTTATCGTTTCTAAATTAATTTTTGAAATAATTGCATTTAAATCTTGTTTGTTCTTAGTGTTTAAAATGTAACTTTTAGAGGAAGAAGGTGATTTGTAAGTGTATTTATTATTGATTATAGAAATATTTTCAAAATTACCTCTAGTGAGTGCTTTAAGAATAATCTTTTCAGGAATTTTTTGTGTGTTTCCTTTTTGTGCTGCACAAGAAGAAAAAAGACTTATCGAAATAACTAAAAAGATAATTTTGAAAATAGTATTCATTTTTTATATAAAAAGCAAGGGGTTTAAACCCCTTGATAAGTTTTGTATGATGAAATTATTACTTAAAAATAATAGAATTATATCTTAACTCAACATCATTTTTGCTTTTTGAATAGATTCGATTAAAAAATCTATTTCTTCTTTTGTATTGTAAAAAGATAACGAAGCTCTAACAGTACCTGGTATATTATAAAAATCCATGATTGGTTGTGCACAATGATGTCCTGTTCTAACAGCAATCCCTAATTTATCTAAAATAGAGCCAATGTCATAAGGATGAATGTTTTCTATATTGAAAGAAATTACAGAAGTTTTATGAGTTGTTCCATAAATCTTTAAACCATCAATATTTAATAATTTTTCAGTAGCATATCTTAAAAGTTCATTCTCTCTATCTTGAATGTTTTTAAAACCAATAGCATTCATATAATCTATAGCAGCACCAAAAGCAATTCCTCCACAGATATTAGGTGTTCCTGCTTCAAATTTATGAGGCAATCCAGCATACGTTGTTTTTTCAAAAGTTACTGTGTCTATCATTTCTCCACCACCTTGGTATGGAGGTAGCATTTCAAGTAATTCTTTTTTACCATATAAAAAACCAACTCCAGTAGGGCCACACATTTTGTGAGCAGAAGCAACATAAAAATCTACATCTAACTCTTGAACATCAGCTTTAATGTGCGGACACGCTTGCGCTCCATCAATTAAAACATAGGCACCAAACTTATGAGCTCTGTGTATAATTGCTTCAATAGGGTTTATGGTTCCTAAAGCATTTGAAACATGGTTACAAAAAACAAGCTTAGTTTTATTATTCAATAATTCATCAAATAAATCTAATCGAAGCGAGCCATCTTCATCCATTGGAATTACACGTAAAACAGCTCCTGTTTTTTCACACATCATTTGCCAAGGAACAATGTTAGAATGATGTTCTAAAGCAGAGACAATAATTTCATCTCCTTCTTTTAATAGTGAAGAAAAACCAGAGGAAACAATATTAACACTTTCTGTTGTTCCTGCAGTTAATATAATTTCATAGGCATGTTTTGCGTTAAAATGTTGTTGAATTTTTATTCTAGCTTCTTCATATTTATCTGTGGCTTCTTGACTTAAAGTGTGAACTCCTCTATGAATATTAGCATTATAATTTGTATAATAATCAACAATTGTATCTATAACAATTTGTGGTGTTTGCGATGTGGCTCCGTTATCGAAGTATATTAAAGGTTTTCCGTGCACTTGTCTTTTCAGAATTGGAAAATCGGCACGAATTTTATTTATATCTAACATGAAAATTAAATTTGTAACAAAAATAAGGCTATGATTTTAAACAGACAATCAATCATTTAAATTCTTACTTTTGCTAAAAAGAGAATATATTATGAAAATTTTTAAAAGAGTAGTGGTGCTCTTGTTAGTTGTAATCTTGGGGGCTGTTTTTTATAACTATCCGAAATTAAATATTATAGCAGGTTATTCAGCTAAAAGTACAGGTTCTTCGGTATTCTTAGCAAAAAGAAGTTTTGAGTTTACAAATAATACGGATACAAATTTTTCACCAATAAATTTAGCTTCTAATAGTATTAATAAAGAAGAAAAAACAGCAAAATCATCGGCTTTTGGTTTGTTAACAAGAGAATCGGTTTTTAGGGAAGGTTTAGGAAGTGTTTTAACTATTAATGGAGTTGAAGTTGATAAATCACCATTAAAACCTAAAAGGTCAGTAGCAGATAATATAACTCCTTATCCTTATGGGAATGGCCCCAGTAAAGATTCCATTTTTCCTAACATAGATTATAAAAAATTAAATAGCACTGTTAATTCAATGTTTAACGATATTAATAAAACAAGAGCTATCGTTGTTATACATAAAGATAAAATAATTGCAGAAAAATACGATGAAGGATTTAATAAAGAATCACTTTTGTTAGGTTGGTCTATGACTAAAAGTATAACAAGTACTTTGTTTGGAGTTTTGCAATGTAAAGGAGCATTGAATATTCATGATAGAGTCCCTTTTAAGGAATGGGAAAATGATGAAAGAAAAAAGATTACAATTCATAATTTGCTGCAAATGAATAGTGGTTTAGAATGGACTGAAGATTATAATTCGATTTCAGATGTAACTAAAATGTTGTTTTTATCTGAAGATATGACTAAGATTCAGATTGATAAACCATTAGTAGGAAAGCCAAATGAAACATGGAATTATTCATCAGGAACTACAAATGTATTGTCTGGAATTCTTAGAAAGCAATTTAAAACACATCAAGAATATCTTGATTTTTGGTATACTGATTTAATTGATAAAATAGGGATGAATTCAATGCTTGTTGAAACGGATTTAAGTGGAAATTATGTAGGTTCGTCTTATGCTTGGGCAACTGCAAGGGATTGGGCTAAGTTTGGGTTATTGTATCTTCATAATGGTAATTGGAACGGAACTTCTTTATTTGATAAAGATTGGGTGAAATATGCAACAACTCCTACACCAACTTCTGATGGATGGTATGGAGCTCAAATATGGTTAAATGCAGGAAACAGATATCCAGATGTTCCAAAAAACATGTATTCTTTTAATGGGTATCAAGGGCAAAATGTTTTTGTGTTACCTGATCAAGAAATGGTAATTGTACGATTAGGGTTAACAAAAAATGCAGATGTTAATCATTTTCTAAACGAAGTGATTACTTCTTTTAAATAAAAAAAACCGAGTCATATGACTCGGTTTTTTTATAAATATTATTTGTTATTGTTTTATTTGATTTGAACTAATGTAAAATTCATTATAGTTTTCAAGAAGACTAATTAATCCAGATACTAAATCTTGAGTCTCTAATAAAATACTGAAGTATAAAGTAGTGTTTTTTGCACTTGTTTCATCAGTTCTAATTCTATCTACTTGTCTTTCTATAGATTTAGATACATCATTTAATAACTCTTTTTTCTCTGCTAAAATTCCTGTTAAATTGTCGAAGGATTTTGTTTCGAAAGTATCACTAATGTTTTCTAATAAAGCAGATAGTGTATTGTCTATAATTTTTAAATCTTTTAATTGAGATTTTTTAAGATTCTTATGATTATTATTTACGTGTGTATACGTTGCTTTAGATATATAGCTTATAGATTGTGCTACATCTTGTAAATAACCTAAAATTAAAATATAAAATTTACTAGCTTGTACAGAAGAGTCATCTAAAGATTTTATAAAATAGAACACGCCATTTTTTAAAGTTTCTATTTCTTCATTTAACTTTAAAACATGCTTTTCTGTTTTTCGAAGTTTATTTAAATCATGATTGGCTAAATCATTAACAACATTAGAGTATAATTTGTTAACTCTTCCAGCAACACTTGCTATATGACCAGAACTTTCTTCAATTACTTCATTAATAGAGATTAATTCAGCACGTTCTACAAATTGTTGTTCCTTTTTTTCTTTTGATTTTTTAGAGTATTGTAAAGAAGTTCTAACTAACATTAAAATTACTACAAGTAATAATACAGGAATCATTGAAATATGCCAGCTTATTAAATAGGCAACAATACCAGCTGCAGTAAAAGCAATAATAGCAGTTAAAAACCAACCCCCGATTACATTTAAAACTCCAGCAACTCTATAAACAGCGCTTTCACGTCCCCAAGCCCTATCAGCTAAAGAAGTACCCATTGCAACCATAAAAGTAACATAGGTTGTAGATAAAGGTAATTTTATAGAGGTAGCTATAGAAATTAAAACACTTGCCATTATTAAATTTACGGCAGCTCTAACTAAATCAAAAGCAGGTAACTCATATGTTTTGTCTTTAGGTAATTTAACTACTGGTTTTTCAAATTTTGAATTGATGTATTTTTGTGTTTTTATTGGGATTAAACGATTGAATCCTATGTTTGTAAACATAGCAGCTCTAACTACAATTCTAGATAAGTTATTTGGTTTAAATTTTTCTTGACCATCACCTTGTCTAGATAAATTAATTCCAGTTTCTATAACAGCACGTGCTTTTTTAGATCTCCATAATGTAATTACCATTATTCCACCTGCGGCAAATAATAATAACATGTTAGAAGGTACTTTTTCTGCTAATATCCCCATAGAAAACTTATTAGCAGCAACTCCAGAAGTTTGCCAAGCATCATAAGAATTTAAGGCAGCAATTGGTACACCAATAAAATTTACTAAATCGTTACCTGCAAATGCCATTGCTAAAGAAAAAGTTCCTACAGCTACAATTAAAGTTAAGATGTTTATCTTTAAGAATTTGATTAAACCAAAAGATAAAGCAGACCAAAAAGCGAACCCACCAGCTATTAATACAATTGGATTTCCTTCTATAATACCTTTTAAGTTATTATATATAAGTGTTCCTTTTAAACCTTTAATGACAATGAAATAGGTGATAGCTGTAATAGCAAAACCACCAAATAAAGCATTGATATATAAAGGTCTTTTTTCAAATTCAAAAGAATAAATTAATCTTGAAAAATATTGAACAATTGCTCCTACACTGAAAGCAACAAAAACAGAAAGAATAATCCCAATAATTATCTCAGTAGCTGTTTGATAATTGATGTAGTTCCAAATTTCTGTTACTGATTGGTCAGTTCCAGAAATTTTAATTAAAGCAATAGCCACTGCAGCACCTAATAATTCGAAAACAATAGATACTGTAGTAGACGTGGGCATTCCTAAAGAGTTGAAAATATCTAAGAGTAAGATATCTGTAATCATCACGGCCATAAAAATGTACATGATTTCTTCAAACATAAACATGTTTGGATTAAAAATTCCTTTTCGTGCTACTTCCATCATTCCACTAGAAGTTGCTGCTCCAAAGAAAACACCAATACTAGCAATAATCATAATCGTTTTAATTGGTATTGCTTTAGAACCAATTGCTGAATTTAAGAAATTTACAGCATCATTACTAACACCAACTATCAAATCTAATATCGCAAGAGCGGCCAATGCCACTAGCATTAAAATATAAGGATCTCCCATACCTACCTTCTAAGTTGTTTAAACTTGGCAAATGTATAAACCAGTACTTATGGGTATGTTATGTAATTGTTATGAAATACTATTTAATTAATATAATGAGAAATATTTTGAGAAGCTTCTAAAACCTTTCTAACTATCTGCATAGTACCGTCTTTATGTGTTGTTAGATACCATTTTATCAAAGTTATTTGATTGTTTTCAATTTCTAAACCGGTAATACACCTTGGATGAACGCAACTACCGTCATTAAAATAAGGCAATTCGTCTGGTTTTGGAAACCTTGGGCGGTGTGTATGACCTGTAATTACCATTTGATTTTTATTTCCTCGAATCCATTTTTCAATATGTCGTTCTACTTTAATTAACTCTTTAAAATTTTGAGCTGGACTAGTAGGATCTTTTATGCCTATAATTTGTAAAGGTTTCCATAAAGCTTTAACTAAAAACTTACTAAGTTTCCAAAAAACATAATTAAACCAATCTGCTTGATGACCATGTAGTAGGAAAATTGATTCTCCTTGATTATTTTCTAATCGTATAGCTTCGGAAAAAGAAACATTAGGCATTAATTCTTTTTCTTTACCTGTAGACGATTCGTAATAGTAAGATAAATTCTTTGTAACATTTTTAGGTTTTTTATAGTCCATGTCATGATTTCCCCAAATAAAGTAAAGCTGGTTTTTCTCATGAAACTTTTTTAATAAAAGATAGGTGTCTTTATTGGCTCTAAAAATGTTTTCAAAATTATTTTCCCATAATTCATCACCATCTCCCAATTCTATATAGGTAAATCCATCGATTAAATATTGAGATAAAGCATAATTATATATTTTTCTATTACGAGCAAAATCGTCAGCAAAACTATTATCTCCTCTATGACAATCTGAAAATAAAATATATTTAGAATTTTTATCTAATGTGAGTTTTTTGGCATTTTTATATGCTCTAGTAATTCTACTATCTGCAGACATTTTTCTAATTTTACTAGATAAAGATGCATAAAAAAATTGAGTTGTAAAATTTGAGTTCTTATTTTGCAACCAATTTAATGTTATCTATTTCAAAAGTACCATCATTATCTTCATTTCCACTACCAGTATATTTAAATGCAATATGTGCATTATTAGTGTATGAAGATAAATCGATATCTCCAGAGCGTACCCAGTTAGAGAAAATTTCTCTGTCGTTTACAATATGTGCAGGTAATTTTTCCCAAGTAGCAGCAGTTATGTTTGATGTTACCCCATCCCAATTAGTAGAAATTAAAACTTCTAACTCACTTTTATCTGCGAAACTGTTTGAGGATTCAAAAGAAAAGAATTCACTATCAGTATTATTTAAATTAATGCTAGGAGTAATTAACCAAGATATAGAGCTAGGATTTCTTGAACCAAATGAACCTATTTTTACAGCTCTACTATTAGTATCATCATCATCGTACGTTTTAAATAATTTAGTACCTTCTTGATTAAAATTCGTCCAACCAGAAATAGTAACAGCTCCAGTACCTGATGTTGTTTCAAAATCTTCATTTATAATTGATGTAAATGTGATTATGTCTAATGATTGACACTTACTATCGTTAAACACTAAATCATTAAAGTTATTTAAAACTAATACAAAATTATCTCCTCTAAAATCTTTAGTAACAATTGCTTCAATAAAACCACCGCCAGCTGGAAGTGGAGAACTAGAAAATAAAGCAAATGTACTTGTCTCTAGAATTGCTTTCTCAAAATTGAATCCATTACAAGTTAAAAAAGGTCTTTGTGTATCAAAATCATCATTGTCATCTACTACAGATTTATTAATTAATTCAGTAGTGAAAAAAGCATTTTCTATTCTAACTAGTGTGCCTATGTTGTTATCGTTAATTTCAGGGACTATAATTATCTTTGGAATAATAGTTTCTGTAGTTGTAGTTCTTAAAACATGTTTGTTTAACTGGTTTTGTGATAATACATCAATTTCATTAACATCTGTTGTTTTAATTTTGCCACCTATAGCAATAATACCATCACGAGAGTTTGTTTCTCCAAGATATAAATCTTTTAAATGAATGTAAACTTCTCTACCTTTATTGTACTTAGTATGGCTGTTTCTTAAATTTAAAGCTATTTTGATACCAACAGTAGGGTTTTCAGGGGTGTCTTGAATATAGATTTCTTGAAAAAAGTTTTGATTTAGATCGGTGGATGTTACATATCCTTTTATAACATCGTTTTTATCTATTAATAGGGGAGTATCACCAGAATTAAACCTGTTTTTTAGATTATGAATACTAATTAAATTCCAATTCGAATTGTTTTGAATACTGTCTAATATACTATTTAAATTGCTGTTCGTTTCTTCTCCGGAAGGAGTTGGTACATCAAATTCATTATCTAAACATGATGTTAATACAATTGCAATTAAAATTGCGATAGTTGTTTTCATAGTCTTAATTTTTGTTTTTAATAAATTAGATCAATACAAGAAGAGATCATTTTTTGGTTATTAGCGAATGATTAAAAACGGAAGTAAACATTAAAGAAATAATTGGTTCCTCTACCATTCCAAAACCGAGGGCCAAAAACTCTTTTTGAGTTGTTGAAATCTTCTTTTAAAGAGCGAAAATCTCCTGTTCTAGATTGTTCAAATCCACCAGTTTTAAATTGCTGATTCAAAATATTACTAACTCCTAGAGTAAAACCAATGTATTTATTGGTGGTGTTAATTTTCCATGATTTACCACCAATTACATTGGCTACAAAATAACCTCCGAATTCTTGCTGAGTAAGCAATTTTTCAGCTTCTTCAGGATCATAATCTGTAATTGGTAAATCATCATTATCAGTAAAAAATCGACTTGTTCTTAAAATAGAGCTAATGCCAATATATGAGTCATCAAAATAATTCCCTGTTAAACTTACCCACCAATAATCAGGATCACGATATTCTAATCCTAAAGAAGCTGTCTTTTGTGGACCAGAATTTAAATGATAGTTTTTTAAAGAAGGTTCACCAAAGTTTATTTTTTCTAATTTTTGAGTTGAAACTCCTTTTTGTACTAATTGAACATTTTTCGGATTATTGGTGTAAAAATATTCACCAAAATTTCCAGCTCCTTTTATATGTAAAGCAGGAGTAACTTTAATTTTAAAGCCCAATTCTACACCTAAATGTGATTTATTTACACCAGTAACAATTTCTTGTGAAAATCCTTCAGTTTGTAATCCTTGTGAAAAGAAAAAACTAGTATTTATACTATCTTCAATAGTGATATAATAACCTGTAAGTCTTGATGTAAATATTGGAGACCTCACAATATAACTAGCATCAAAAGAAAGTGCTTTTTCATTGGTTAAAAAATCTGTAGTAAAATTACTATCTCTAACTTGAGTAAATGAGTTTCTAATAGTGGGTGCCTTTGTTACATAACCTACATTAAAATCTAATAAATGCCTCCCTGTAATTTTATAGACTACCCCTCCTTTAGCACCAAAATTCATGAAATCTAACTGAGGAGATTTTCCTAAAGAATTAAAAGAATGATTGCTAGGTAAAGCGCCATTTTGATACAAGCCTTCTCTTTGATATGAAGTTTTTGAGAATTCACTAGCAATATAAAAATCAACTTTGTTGTATTTAAATTGCGCTTGTAAAAATCCGTTTATTACTTGAGAAGAAATAGTATAATTGTATTTAAAACGATCTCCAAAATTAACTTCTCTATTCGGGTTTAAAAGGTCGTTTTGCCTTTCCAATGTTCCTAGTTTTGCAAAACCATTTACATCTAAATAGCCAGTAGTACTTCCTAAATTGTCTAATACACTAGCAAAGTTCTCTGAACTTAAATTGGTGTATTGTATTTTACTATCTATAGAAATATGGTCGTTTATTTCTGTATTAACAATGGCATTAATGTTTAAAGTACGATCATCAACTCGATCTTCATATAAAACATAAGCAGCATTAATTCCCTGTTCAGAGTTGTTTATGTTAGCATTATAAAGCGAATTCCAATTTAATTGCCCGTTATTTATAAAGTCTTGTTCAGCTTCATAGGCTTGTACTATATCATTTTTTGCTAACCAAAAACTGGGTAAGTTTCTATGAGATGTGGGAATTGGATTTGTTCCACCATTATAGTCAATTCTACTTCTACCAGTTTTTCCAAATTGATAAGAGGTGTTTATATTTAAGGATGTTTTATTATTGATTGTCCAATAATGACTTAATATTAAAAAAGGCTCTTCAATATTTTTAATACTAGCATTTCTAATTTTACCATTTTGATATCCCCAATTAGCATTGTATTTAATTCCTTTTAAATCGATTACTTCTTGTGTGTTAGAAGATCCTGTGCCTCTTTTGTTTGAGGCAAAAACGCCAGTAAGATTAAAACTATGTTTGTCGTTAATTATTTTTTCTACAGAAGCAAATATAGAAGTAGCATTATAAGAAGTTCCGTCTACAAAACCTTCATTACCTATTCTTTTACTTCCAGAAACTGAAAAAGCCCAATCATTTTTTAACACACCAGAAGAATAAGTTGCCATAGCTCTATGACGATAACTTCTATTAGAAGAAGCATAAGAAACCCTAATACCTTTGCGATATTTAGATGCTCTTGTATTTATATTCGTTGAGCCTAAAATTCCGCCAAAAGTATATGTTGAAGGAGCTAATCCGTTTGTGAATTCTTGATTTCTTAATACATCATTTAAACCTCCCCAATTACCCCATTC
>CALISK010000199.1 GCA_938041625.1 uncultured Tenacibaculum sp.
CAAAGAAATTAGCAACAACCACTAAAGAAATTATAGAATAATGATGTTTTTAGAAGTAAGTACAGGAGGAACAGTTACTATAACAGTATTGGCATTTTTAGCAATTACATTGTTATTAGTAGGGTTGTTATTATTTGTGAAACAAAAATTAGCACCATCTGGTCCAGTTAAAATTACGATTAACGGAGATAAGACTATCGAAGTACCATCAGGATCAACACTATTAACTACGTTAGGTAATGAAAAGATTTTCTTACCGTCAGCTTGTGGTGGAGGTGGATCATGTGTGCAATGTGAATGTCACGTAAATGCAGGTGGAGGTGAAGCTTTACCTACAGAAACACCACATTTTACACGTAAAGAATTAAAACATGGTATTCGTTTAGCTTGTCAGGTTAAAGTAAAACAAGATATGGATATTTCTATTCCAGAAGAGATTTTTGGAATTAAGAAATGGGAAGCTACGGTAGTGCGTAATTATAATGTATCATCTTTTATTAAAGAGTTTGTAGTTGAGATTCCAGAAGATATGGGATATAAAGCAGGATGTTATATTCAAATTGAAATTCCTGAATGTGAGGTAAAGTTTTCAGACATGGATATTACTGCTCATCCTCAAGAACATGAAACTCCAGATAAATTCCAAGAAGAATGGGATAAGTTTAAGTTATGGCCTTTAGTAATGAAGAACCCAGAAACTGTAGAAAGAGCATACTCTATGGCTTCTTACCCAGCTGAAGGACGTGAAATTATGTTAAATGTACGTATTGCAACACCTCCTTTTGATAGAGCTAAAGGTGGATGGATGGATGTAAATCCTGGTATTGCATCTTCATATGTATTCTCAAGAAAAATAGGAGATAAGGTTACCATTTCAGGTCCTTATGGTGAATTTTTTATCAATGAATCTGATGCAGAAATGTTGTATGTAGGTGGAGGAGCAGGAATGGCACCAATGCGTTCACATTTATATCACTTGTTTAAAACTTTAAAAACAGGTAGAAAAGTATCTTATTGGTATGGAGGTCGTTCTAAAAGAGAATTATTCTATTTAGATCATTTTTATGATTTAGAGAAAAATTTCCCTAATTTTAAATTTCATATTGCATTATCTGAACCTTTACCAGAAGATAACTGGAAAGTAAAAGATAGTATGGAAGCTGAAGGAAATGGTTTTGTAGGATTTGTACATAACTGTGTTATCGATAATTATTTAAGTAAGCATGATAGCCCTGAAGACATTGAATTGTACTTCTGTGGACCGCCATTAATGAACAAAGCAGTACAAAAAATGGGTGAAGATTTTGGTATTCCAGATGAAAACATTCGTTTTGATGACTTTGGAGGATAGTAAAACTTTAATAGAATATTATAATTTAAAAAACCAGCATTATTGCTGGTTTTTTTTATTTTTAATATATGAATCAACGAAACCCCCTATTTCTATTATTAATGATAATATGCACTCTCATGTTAAATTCACAAGAGAGAGATAGTGTCTTTATAGATATTGAAAATAAATTAAATACTATTTCAGATAAATCAATAAAATTTAAATTTTTAATTAAAATTGGAGATTCTCTTCTTGATAAAGATTTATACAAATCTGAGAAATATTTTAAAAGAGCAGAGAAGTTAACTGAATATGTAGGTTTAGAAAGTAAAGCAAGTATTCTTAAATCTTTAGGTAGTTTGTCTTATGTAAAGGGAGACTATAGTGAAAGTTTATCTTATTACTTAAAATCAAAAATACTTTATAAAAAATTAAAAGATACTTCAAATATAGGAGTCATACTTCTAAAGGAAGGAATGGCTTATAAGTACTTAAATGACAATAAAAGAGCGATAAAAAACTATAAAGAGTCTGTTAAACTAGCTGAAAAGATTAATGATTCAACATTAATAGGGCGTTGTTATATTACTATGGGAGGGTCATATAGGAGATTACAAAAAATTGATTCTTCTTTTTTATATTATAATAAAGCTTTAAAGCTTTTTAAAAAATTAAAGAATGAAATTAAAATTAGCCATGTAAATAATGATTTAGCGATTTTGTATGGGTATCAAAAGCGGTATGATAAATCTTTAGAGGTACACCTAAATAACTTAAATTTTATTAAGAAAAATCATAGTAAGTCAAATTTAGCAACTACATATTTTAATATAGGTTTTTCTTATCAAATTTTAAAAGAATATGATAAATCGTTAATGTATTTAGATTCTTCATATACAGTAGCTAAAAAAGGTGGTTTTAAATATCGATTATCAAGAATATCAGAAACGAAATCACGTATTTACAAAAAGAAAAAAGATTATAAGAATGCATATCACCAACAATTCTTATATAAAAAGTATTCAGATTCGATTTTTAATTTAAAAAAGCAAAAACAAATACGTGAACTAGAATTAAAACATGAATTTGATGGAGAAAGAAAAGAATTAGAATTGATAGCAAGTCAGAAAGGTGTAAGAATAAAGTTGTATGCAATTTTGTTGATTGTTGTAGTTGTTATGGGGTTGGTAATAGGTTTTTTATTATGGAAAAATTATAAATCACGTAATAAAATAATTACAGATGAATTTGAAAAAGAAAAATTAAAGAAAGAAATATTAACGCAAAAAGTTAAAACATCTGAATCTGAATTGAAACAAATAATAGCGGATAATACGATGCGTTTAGAGTTTATTAAACAATTATCTAAGCAAATAAAAGAAGACAAAAATTTTAATGAATCGAAGAGTGTAAAAGTATATGCAAATAGTTTATTGTTAAAATTACAAAACCAAATAGGTACAGAAAGTAAATTGTCATTATTAAGAGAAAAGATAAGTGAAGTAAATGAAGGTTTCGATGATAAAATAATTACATTATATCCAAATTTAACAAAAACTGAAAGAGAAGTTTGTTCTTTACTTCGCTTAAATTTATCTATAAAAGAAATCGCATCTATTAGAAATGCGACAATAGATTCAGTAAAAGCATTACGATACAGAATTCGTAAAAAAATACAGATACCTAAGAATATAGAGTTAGAATGTTTCATTCAAAGATTATAGATTCTTGTCACTTTTTGTTACTGTATTTCTTAAGGGAAAAAGAAAATAATTAAGTAATATTGAACTTGAGAAAAGTTAATTATTTACGACTATTAATTAAAGGTAATTTTTCCCTATAATAATCCCTAATTTATAAATAAAGTTATCAGAATGAGTAGTCATATTTAGCCAGCATTGAGGGGTGCTGGCTTTTTTATGCTTGTTTTTTAAATTTTATAAGAGTTCAGGACAATTGAAATGAAGCTGTTTTAAAATAGATTTAGACATTATTAAAATAAAGTGTTATTAGTCACTTTTTGTTACTTGTTTTTTTGTTTCTATAAATAAAATATTAAGTAATATTGAACCTCAGAAAAGTTAGTTATTTTATGACTATTATAAGTTGATAATTTTCCCCTAAAATAATCCCTAATTATAAATTAAAATTATCATATTGAGTAGTTATAATGAGTCAGCATTGAGGGGTGCTGACTTTTTTTTGTGATAAACTAAAGCTGTAAAAACAGATTGGTTAAAAGCAAAAGAGTGTTCTTGTTTAGATATTAATTATAGCGTTTTTAAATAAAAAACATTTTTATAAATTAAATTTAACAAAAGAGGATCGTTTTTTAAATAACTGAAAATGTTTGTTTTACGTGTTTTAATGTTTTTTGTCACTTTTTATCACCATTTTTTTCGTGTAAAAAACAAATAGTTTAGCATTCTTTGCACATAGAAAAAATTAAAATACTATTGATAGGATATTTTATCTATATAATCCCTAAATTAATATAAGTAATCTTAATTCAGTAGTGATAAAAGGCCAGCATTATTTTAATGCTGGCTTTTTCAATTTCACCCAATTATAGTTTTAAATAATTGAAAATAAAAGAGAGTATTTTCTCGTTAAAAACAAGAAACCTTCTATATTTATAACCTATTTATATTTTAATAAAATAAACATAATTAATCACTTGTATGAAAGATTATAATTTGATAATTGTTGATGATCATTCTATGTTTCTAGAAGGTATGCAAAGTTTGTTAGAAACAGAAGAGGAATATAATATTGTACTAGGAGCTAAGGATGGAAAAGAAACTATTAAATATTTAGAGGTTAATCCTGAAAATAAAATTGATTTAATTATTTCAGATATTTCTATGCCAGAAATTAACGGGATTGAATTAACTAAAAAAATTAAAGAAGAATACAGGTCAATTAATATGTTAATTGTAAGTATGCATAATGATGTTGAAATGATAGGTCAATTAATAAGGCATAATGTAGATGGCTTTATACCTAAAAGCGCAAATAAGGCAGAACTGTTAGAAGCGATTACTAGCATATTAAATGGTGAAAAATATTTTTCAAAAAAAATTAAAGATGTTTACTTTCAAAAAAAACGAATAAAAAAAGAAGAAAAAATTAGATTAACAAAACGAGAGATAGATGTTATAACATTAATAGCTAAAGAATATACTACTCAAGAAATTGCAGATAAACTTTATTTAAGTAAACATACTATAGAAAGCTACAGAAAAACACTGATATCAAAATTGAATGTTAGAAATTTAGCAGGTTTAACCAAACATGCTTTAAAAATGAGGTACTTAGATGTTTAGTGGTTTTATCCCAGTAAAAATAATTTTAATGATACTTCTTCTTTTTTATAAAAATGCTTGTAGCTTTTTCCAAAATAACTTTTAAATAGCTCTATAATTATTTCTTCTTTAACATAACTATTTAGTTTTGTCTTTTTTACTTTTTTTAGAAAAACTTGAAAAGAAGAGTCTCTTACAGTTAATATTTCTTGAGTTAATTGTTTTTCAAAATCAATATGTGATTCAGATTCTTCACAATATTTTTTAATGCGTTTTCGCTTTCCTTTGTTTATTATATTGTACCCATAGCATTCAGTCATTCCATTATATAGTAATACTGCAATTTCTGATTCGGGGAATTCTGTGCTTATTTTTCTTTCAAATTCAGAAGGTTTTTTGTTGAAGAAATCAAAAACTAATTTAGAGCTAACAATTAAAACCATATCATTATACTTCCTAATTGAAACACTACTTTCATATCCGGTAGATAAAATACTAGATGTTATTTTGTTAGAATGTAATTTATTAACCCCCTATTTTTTTAGCAACGTCAGTTGTGCTAACATTTGATGAGTTAAGAATTATTATGATAAAGAATTTTAACATCTATTTATACTATGTGTAATAATACAGTTTGGTAATCTTTAATTGAAAAAATTATAGATTTGATAATAGAAGCAAGTTTAATTCCTTGTCAGATATTTCAGGTAAATCTATATCGGTGAACATAAAATGAATATTTAAAGCAGTGTTTTTACTATCAATTTTAAGAGAGGTGTTGTTAATGAAATTTATTTCTGTAAATTTTGATTTCCAACTTTCTTTGGCGTCTTCTTGTTTTAAAAGAAGGACGAGAGTTTTTTGTATTTGCTCAGTAATTTGATAAACCCTATTTAATTCTTTTGTGTTATCTGGCAATTGCATTGTAGGAACTCCAAGATTAACACCTGTTTTTTCTAAAATAACTTCAGAGAATTTATTAAATTTTCTCTTTACCTCTAACTTACTAGAGGAAGTATATGTTTTAGGTTTGGCTATTTTTCCTTGCGATAAAAGTTTAAGAATGTCATCGGAATTTGAGAATACAATACATTCTACTTTTTTTAGAGAAAGGTGTAATATATCATTTGTAAGTTTTGTTCCTTCTGTTAATTGTATTAATAGGGTAGGGGCCTCAGTTTTATTTTTATAAATGTTTAATAAATAACCGCTAAAAGAGTTTCCTGAATTTGTGGTTATTTTTAAAATAACTTTTATAGATTCATCTATTATATAAAATAAAAGTTCCTCTTTACTATAAAGAGGAATCTTTTTTAAGACTTTTTGTAATAGCATACTACAAGTTAGATTCTAATAACTTTGTTAAAAGTTTAGTTCTTTCATCTGTGTTACCAATGTTTGTATAACTACAATGATCTACAATTAATGTACCTTCATTAAATTTATACGTTTTACTTGCGTATGCATTATCATTCTCATCCTTTATAACTATTTTTTTAACAGATTCCCTTATAGCTTCTTTCCCCATGTCATCTTCAGCAATAGCTTTAAATGAGTTTAAAATAGGTTTAAAATAAACTTCAGTAAGTCCTTGTTCTAAATTTTTTGGATATTTCTCATTAGGTAAGCTATTCCAATCTATATCAAATTCGATTTCTCCATTTATTAAATTCTTAACCTCAGTTAAAAATTCCTGATACTTTCCTTCTTGATATGCCTTAATAACTCTTCTTTCAGCTAGTCCCATTTTAATATATTTAAATTATTTTGATACAAACTTAGTAATGCTCTGAAAATTAGTACTCCCTATATTATGTGAAATAGAACTCACTGAATTCAGGGGTAATAAATAATTAAAAATACTTTTTAAATAAAAAGACTAATTTCTGCTCGTTTAGAAAAAAATCAATTAGATTACCAATCCTTTTATTTAACATTTTTAATATGAACGTTTGTTATAACTCATTTTGTATAGGTTGTTAATGTGCTTTTGTTGTAGTGAAATATTGATTTTGTTATTAAGAATGAATTTTAAAACTAATCAAATAAAATTAGATGAAAGTGCATAAATATATTAAGATAACTTTAATCATTACAGCATTGTTATTTTTGATAAAAGCTAATAGTCAAAATCAAGTTTTACAAAAAGAAGAGAAAAAAGAAATAGAATTAATAAATGAAATTAACGATCTGTTTTTTTTTGAAGGAAAAGAAAAAGAGGCATATCAAGGTGCTTTAAAATTAATAAAGACATCAAAAACTGATGCAACTAAATCTTTAGCCTCCAGTTTAATTTCATCTTACTTTTCAAGAAATGATCATTTAGATTCTTCAATATATTATGCGAAAAAAACATTGAAATATAAAGTTTTTTCAACAGATTCAATTAAAAGAAAAAGGTATTTAATGGGGACTATGAATTTGGCGAGTGGTTATTTTTTAAAAGGATTAAATGATAAAGCAAAAAAAATATATTTAGAAGGAATCCAAAAAGCCGAATTATGGAATGATAGGAAAAACTATTACGGATTTATGGTTAATCTTGGTAATTTATATTTTACAGAGGAAGAGTATAATAAGGCACTAGAATTATTTAATAAAAGTTTAAAAAGTGAAAACTCTAGAGTAAAAGTAATTTCTTATGGGTCGATTGGAAATATTTATGCAGAAAGAAAAAAATTTGAAATATCTAATGAGTACTATTATAAAATGTTAACCCTTGTAAAAAATGATTTTTATAATAAAATAGGAGTTCTAAATAATATAGCAGATAACCTTGTGAAAATGGGGAAAGAAAAAGAAGGAATATTACAGTTTAAAAAAAATATAAAAGAAAGTATAAAAAGAGGATACAATTTTCATGTAAAAGAAGCTAAACAGTTTTTAGTAGAAATCTATATAGATCAAAAAAAATATGGAGAAGCAGAAAAGTTATTGAAACCTATTTTAGAAGAGGATAAAAAAACGGGTAATTTAAAAGGAGTATTAAATTCCTATGAGTTTTTAAAAGAAGTAACAAAGGGAAAAGGTGATTTAAAAAAGGCGTTAAAATATTCTGAATATTACATCAAAATGAAGGATTCTATTAGTTTACTTCAAAAAACGGAAGAAATTAATGCATTAGAAGTGAAATTTGAAACACTTCAAAAAGAAAAAGAAATAATTGTTTTAAAAAAAGATCAAGAAATAAAATCTAATGAAATAGAAAAGCAAACTTCAATTAGAAATGTAATATTAATAGCTTCAGGCTTAATAATCGTATCTATTTTATTATTGCTATTGTTTTATTTTCAAAAACTTAAAACTCAAAAGCTATTAAATAAAACTGAAAAAGAAATTAATTATCAGAAAATAAAAGCTTTAATGAAAGAGCAAGAATTAGAATTAATTAAAGCATCTATTGAAGGACAAGATAATGAACGTAAAAGGTTGGCTAAAGGTTTGCACGATTCTATAGGGAGTAGCATGGCAGCAATTAAAATGCAGCTAGAGAGAGTGCCCTCATCTTCTAAGAAATTAGAAAAAATTAAAGATAATTTGAATGACACTTATGAACAGGTAAGAGAATTATCACATAATTTACTGCCAAAAAAAATTAGACAGAATGATTATGCAGAATTGCTAAACGAGTATTTGAAAAACATTAATGAAATTACAGATGTAAAAATAAGTTTTAATATATCGCAAGAAGAAATTATTAATAAAATAGATAAATTTTTGCAAAATGAGATTTTTGCTGTTTTACAAGAACTTATTACAA
Source organism: uncultured Tenacibaculum sp. (assembly GCA_938041625.1). Lineage (GTDB taxonomy): Bacteria > Bacteroidota > Bacteroidia > Flavobacteriales > Flavobacteriaceae > Polaribacter. Next base: position 8,399 of record CALISK010000199.1, read on the forward strand.
ACACAATAAAACATGCAGAAGCGAAAAAAATCGATATAAATTTAGAAGTAATAAAAGATACTATTCATTTGTCTTTTGAAGATAACGGAAAAGGTTTTGATACAAAGATAATGAGTAAGGGAATAGGCTTAAAAAACATAAAAAATAGAATAGTACAATTGTCAGGAAGTTATATAATAGACTCACATTCTAAAAGAGGAACACTTTTTAAAATGGAAGTTTTAGTTGAAATATATCCAGTTGAAGAAGTTGTTTAAACCTATATGATATTAGGTTTAAAAAAACGAATGAACTCAAATTAGCTTTAGTTTGTATTGCAAAGACAGATCAAATGATTTTTTAACCAGAAAAACTTTGTATCTTTATCCTTCGTAACTTTTAAATAAACCCAGATGGATTACGGAAAAGAATTTGAAAAATATGCTACTAAGCATCATGGAATTAGTAGTGCCTATTATAATAAAATAACAAGTAGCTTAACTCCTTATATCATGGAAGAGCGTCAGTTGAACATTACTCAAATGGATGTTTTCTCACGTTTAATGATGGACCGTATTATCTTTTTAGGAACAGGAATTAACGATCAAATAGCTAACGTTATTCAAGCTCAATTATTGTTTTTAGAGAGTGTAGATGCAACCAAAGATATTTCTATTTATATTAATTCTCCAGGAGGAGGAGTATACGCAGGTTTAGGTATTTATGATACGATGCAATTTATTAAGCCAGATGTAGCCACTATTTGTACAGGAATGGCAGCATCTATGGGAGCTGTTTTAATGTGTGCTGGACAAAAAGGAAAACGTTCTGCATTACCACATTCAAGAATTATGATTCACCAACCATTAGGTGGAGCACAAGGACAAGCTTCAGATATCGAGATAACGACTCGTGAGATTTTAAAGCTAAAAGATGAATTATATGCTATTATAGCAAATCATTCAGGTCAAACAATAGAAAAAGTACATAATGATTCAGATCGTGATTATTGGATGAAAGCTGATGAAGCTCAGAAATATGGAATGATTGATGAAATTTTAAGCAGAAAATAAAATTAAAATAAACTGCTTTTTTAAGCAGTTTGTTTTTTAGTTTAAAAAAGTAGAAGTAAAGGATAGATAATGTCACAAGATCAAAATTTAGAATGTTCGTTTTGCGGACGTAAGAAAGCCGAAACAGATTTGTTAATTGCAGGAATGGATGCTCATATCTGTGATCGATGTATAGAACAAGCTCACGGTATTGTAGAGGAAGAAATAGCAGAATCTAAAACAACAAATCTTAGCAACGATCTTATTCTTAAAAAACCAAAAGAAATAAAATCGTTTTTAGACGAACACATAGTTGGGCAAGACCAAACTAAAAAGGCAATGTCTGTAGCTGTGTATAATCATTATAAAAGATTATTACAAACAAAAACGCCAGGAGATTCTGTAGAAATAGAGAAGTCTAATATTATATTAGTTGGTGAAACAGGAACAGGAAAAACATTAGTAGCTCGTACAATTGCTAAAATGTTAAATGTTCCGTTCTCAATTGTTGATGCTACCGTTTTAACGCAAGCAGGTTATGTAGGAGAAGATGTAGAGAGTATTTTAAGTAGGTTGTTACAGGCTGCCGATTATGATGTAGAAAAAGCTGAAAAAGGAATCGTTTTTATAGATGAAATAGATAAAATTGCACGTAAAGGCGATAATCCTTCTATAACAAGAGATGTTTCTGGAGAAGGTGTTCAGCAGGCTCTATTAAAATTATTAGAAGGGTCTGTAGTAAATGTAGCGCCAAAAGGAGGTAGAAAACACCCAGAACAAAAATTTATACAAGTAGATACAAAAGATATCTTATTTATTGCAGGTGGTGCTTTTTCTGGTATTGATAGAATTATAAGCAAGCGTTTAAACATGCAAGCTGTTGGTTACAGTGCTTCTATAGATGAAGATAAGATTGATGAAGATAACTTATTACAATATATTATACCATCAGATTTAAAATCTTTTGGTTTAATTCCTGAAATTATAGGACGTTTACCTGTATTAAGTTATATGAATCCTTTAGATGCAAAAACACTAAGAGCAATTTTAACAGAACCTAAAAACTCAATCATAAAGCAATACACAAAACTGTTTATTATGGATGAAGTTACTTTTTCTATGGATGAAGAAGCTTTGCTTTATATTGTAGATATGGCTGTTGAATACAAATTAGGAGCAAGAGGTTTACGTTCATTATGTGAGGCGATTCTTACAGATGCGATGTTCGAACTTCCTAGTTCTGATGTTAAAGAATTTAATGTAACAAGAGAATACGCTGAAGAAAAGCTGACTAAAAAAGCTTTACAAAAATTAAAAGCGGCTTCTTAAGTATAACAAAATATAAATAATGACCTCGCAAATAGTATATTTGCGAGGTTTTTTATCTTTACCCTATGATTACCAAACAAACCATAGATTTAGTTTTTGAAACAGCTCGATTAGAAGAAGTAATCGGTGAGTTTGTACAATTAAAAAAATCAGGAAGTAGTTTTAAAGGACTGAGTCCTTTTACAGATGAAAATACGCCTTCATTTATGGTATCTCCTGTAAAACAAATATGGAAAGATTTTAGTACAGGAAAAGGAGGAAATGTAATTTCTTTTTTAATGGAGCATGAACACTTTTCGTATCCAGAAGCGATTCGTTGGTTAGCGAAGAAGTACAATATAGAAATAGAGGAAACAGAACAATCTGACGAGCAGAAACAACAAATTAATGAAAGAGAAAGTATGTTTTTGGCATCTAAATTTGCTAAAGATTATTTTCATGATTTACTATTAAACTCTCAAAATGGTAGAGCAATTGGGCTTTCTTATTTTAAGGAGAGAGGTTTTAGAGAGGATATTATAGAAAAGTTTGATTTAGGATATTGTAAAGATGAATGGGATAATTTTACCAATGCAGCCTTAGATAAAGGGTTCGATTTAAAATATTTAAAGTCTACCGGATTAACAATAGTAAAAGAAGGAGGAGGTAGAGAACGAAAGTTTGACAGATTTAAAGGGCGTGTAATGTTTCCTATTCATAGTATGTCTGGTAGAATTTTAGGTTTTGGAGGTAGAATTTTAACAAACGATAAAAAAGCAGCTAAATATTTAAACTCACCAGAAAGTGATATTTATCATAAGAGTAAAATATTATACGGAATTTATCAAGCTAAAAAAGAAATAGCAAAAGAAGATACTTGTTTTTTAGTTGAAGGATATACAGATGTAATTTCTTTTCATCAATCAGGAATAGAAAATGTAGTAGCATCATCTGGTACCGCTTTAACACCAGATCAAATTCGTTTGGTACGTCGCTTAACAAATAATATTACGGTGCTTTTTGATGGTGATGCAGCAGGTATTAGAGCTTCTTTAAGAGGAATTGACTTAATCTTAGAAGAAGGGATGAATGTAAAGGTGGTTACATTTCCTGATGGAGAAGATCCTGATAGTTTTGCTAAATCTCATTCAGACGCAGATTTAAAAGCCTATTTGAATGATAAATCTCAAGATTTTATCAATTTTAAAGTGTCTTTATTAATGAAAGATGCTCAAAATGATCCCGTCAAAAAAGCTGGGTTAATTAGAGATATTGTAGTAAGTATTGCTAAAATACCAGATGGCATACAAAGAGAAGTGTATGTTCAGGAATGTGCACGTATCATGGATATTTCTGAAAGAGTACTTTTTAGTGAGTTGGCTCAATTGTTAAGTAAAAGTGATAAAAATCAACCAAGAGAGCAACAGAAACCTGCACTACAACCTGTAAGAAATTCTAAAAAAGAAACTAAAATTAATAGTTTACTTATTTTAGAAAAAGAAGTAATTCGAATTTTATTACTTTATGGTAATGAAGAGGTTGCGTTTATAAATTGGATTCATGCAGAAGATAAATATGGAAGGCAAGTTTTAGAAAAAGAAGAGTATATAAATACAGTATGTAACGAATTATATCTGAATTTACAGGAAGATGAAATTGAGTTTACAAATGAAGTATTTCAGTCTTTATACCATGAAATTATTCATCAAATAAATCAAGAAGAAAAAATATCTATAGAAAGATTAATAACGAACGAAAATAATTCTATTGCAAGTTTGGTAACAGATGTTTTAATGGATGAAGAAAAACATGCATTAAGTGATTGGGAAAGAAAGGAGATTTTTGTGACTCAGATTACTAAAATTTTACCCAAATTAGTTACTGATATTATCCTTAATCTTCGCAGAGTTTTAATAGAAATAAAGATTAAAACAATAATGAAAGAGACAACTGAAGAAGGGGCGATTCCTGATTTAGAGGAGATAAGAAATTACATAGAATTAAAGAAGCTCTTGTATGAAAAATTAAATAGGGTAGTTTAAAGTTCTTAGTTTTAACATTTTTTTATATCTTCGTCCCAAGAAAGAATCAGAAATAAATCTAAGAAACTATGAGGAAATTGCTTCAAGTAGGTCGCATTGTTGCGCTTTTCATTGAGCTTCCGTTCCAAATATCTAATGGGAATAAGAAGCGGGCGTATAAGAAAATCAAACAATTAATGATTTCCGCTAATTTGCTTTAAAAAACAAATTAACTTTGTGGTTGTTATTTTACATTAAACATTTAATTGTTTTAATGTAACTAATCTAACAATATAAGTACCTGAATATTTTTCAGGTACTTATTTGTGTGTATGATGATTTAGAAGTTATTTTATCTCTTTAGGAATTTCACAAACAGGTATTGGAATCATTTTGTGCTGATTAATAGTGTTTAATCGTATATATATAGCAAATACTTCTTTTTTACGTCCTTCAAAATCATTTACTGATTTACCCTCATTCTGCATTTCCATAGCCCATTCAAGTTCATCATATGAAGCTCCAATTTGATCTTCATCTGTTCTACTATCACCAAATAAACCATCTGTAGGTTGTGCTTTTTGTATAGATTCTGGAACTTGTAAATGTTCACCTAAAGCAAATACTTCAGATTTTACTAAATCAGCAATCGGACTTAAATCAACACCACCATCTCCATACTTTGTATAAAAACCAACACCAAAATCTTCTACTTTATTTCCTGTACCAGCAACTAATAAACCATGTAAACCAGCAAAATAATATAAAGTAGTCATACGTAATCTAGCACGCGTGTTTGCTAAGGCTAAATCAATTTTAGAAGAAGTTTCTGTTTCAGGAACTACTTTTTTAAAATCCTCAAAAGTTGAAGTTAAATTTACTTCAGCTTCACTTACATTATTAAAACGCTCACGCAATTGTTTAATATGTTCATTGGCTCTGTTAACTTGACTTTCTGCTTGATAAATAGGTAGTTCTACACATAAAGTAGGTAAACCTGTTTCTGCACATAAACTAGAAGTTACAGCAGAATCGATTCCGCCAGATACACCAACAACAAATCCTTTAACTCCTGCGTTTTCCGCATACTCTTTTAACCATTTTACAATATGTTCAGTAACTTTAGGTGTGTTCATCTTGTACTATTTTAGTAAATTTGAAGTTATAATAAATATAGGTAAATATAGGTAATCAGTTTAATTTTTAAAAATTATTTAGCCTCATTGATATTTATCTTAAAAACATAGTAGTAACAATTAAAAAGGAATAAATGCAAAGAATTTGTGCTGTTTTTATATTAATAACTCTTTTGTATTCGTGTAAAAAAGAGGGGAAAAAACTTGAAATTGATGTTTCTAATATTGCAGTTGATTTAAAAGTAGCTCGTTTCGATATTGATTTTTATAAAACAACCAAAGAAACATTATCAAAAACGAAGCAACAATATAGTATGCTGTTTCCTCACAATAATGATTCGGTATGGATTAATAAGATAAATGATAAAGATGAGCAGGAATTGTTTATTGAAACACAAAAAATATTTAAAGATTTATCAAAGGAAGAAAAACAATTAGAAAAATTATTTCAACATATAAAGTATTACAATAAAAATTTTCAGAGCCCTACAGTAATAACAATGTTAACAAATATAGATTATGATAATAGAGTAGTTTATAACAAAGGTTTTTTGTTAATTTCTTTAGATGCTTACTTAGGGGAAACTCATGAGTTTTATAATGACTTTCCGAAATATATAAGTCAAAATAACCATAAAGAACATTTAATTGTAGATGTTGCCAATGCAATTATAAATACTCAAATACCACCAAATGTTGAACGGAATTTTATTGATAAAATGATATATGAAGGTAAAAAAATGTATTTGTTAGATACTTATTTACCTAAAGTTTCAGATAGAGAAAAAATAGGATATACTAAAGAAAAATGGGATTGGGCATTAAATAGTGAAGAAGATATTTGGAAATACTTTATAGAAAAAGATTTTCTTTTTAGTACAGATTCTGAATTGAATAAACGGTTTTTAGATATAGCTCCATTTTCTAAGTTTTATTTAGGAGAAGATACTCTTTCTCCTGGAAGGATAGGTGTGTGGGTAGGTTGGCAAATTGTTAGATCTTATATGGAAAAGAATGATGTATCTTTGTCGGAATTATTACAAACAGAAGAAGAAGAAATCTTCAAAAAATCTAAATACAAACCTAAAAAATAATGGCAACAGCGCATACTTCTGAAATAAAGTTTAACGTAGCATTAGATGAAAATAGAGTACCAGAAGAAATCACATGGAATGCAGAAGATGGTGGAATAAAAAATGAAGCCTCTAAAGCAATTATGCTTTCAGTATGGGATCATAAAAAGAAGGATACATTAAGAATGGATTTATGGACAAAAGATATGCCTGTAGATGAAATGAAGCAATTTTTTCACCAAACGTTAGTATCAATGTCGAATACTTTTGAACGTGCTACTAATGACGAAAAAATGAGCGCAACGATGCGTGATTTTTGCGAGTATTTTGCAGAAAAATTAGAATTGAAAGAGAAATAAAAACTTTCAGTGTATTTATAAACTAATAATAAAAAGGGCTAATGTTTCAAAAATTTGAAATATTAGTTCTTTTTATATTACATTTATTTCTCTAAAAGAAATGTGCTATGTCTATTGAAAAAAAAATATCCTATTATCAAGATTGTTATAAACAAGAATTTAAAGATAGCAGTATTATCAACTACTTAGGTACTAAGGTAAGTCAAAAAATTTATTTTGATAATCTTGTTAAAGTGTATCAAGAAGGAGAAGTTATATTTGATCAAAAGTTAAGAGAAGACCTCTATAAATATTTAGAGATTCATCAGAAAGAAAAAACACTAATAGCTTCTAGTTTTTTTATAACAGGTAAAATGTCTTTTCTAGGAAAAAAACAAACAATTTGTGCACCTTTAATTTCTACACCTGTATCGTTAGAGATTAATGATGAGGGGGGGTATTTTTTTAAATATAATTTTGAAGAGAATTCTTGTAATACAAGAATTCTGAATTTAATAAAAAACAACTATAACTTAAGTGATTCTTTTGTTTTAGAAATTGAAACATTGGTTAATTCTATAGGTTCTAAGTTGCAAAATGTTAAGTTGGTTACTGAGAAGATGAAATCTTATGTAGATATCGATGTTTTAGATCTTGTTAAATTACCATTACTAGTAACAGAGAGTGATCTTAAAAAAGAAGCAAGAAAAGAAAAATTAAAAATATCTCCTTCTTTTTCTGTGGGTATTATAGAAAAATCAAAGTCAAGTAGAGGTGTTTTAAATGAATTAGAGGAAATTAAAAAATTAAACTTATATAATAATACTTTAAACTTTTTATTTTCTGATAATAAACAGAATCAAGATATAACTATTGACCGAAAATCAACTATATACGTTCCTTCTAACCTTAGTTCTGCCCAATTAGATGTAATACACGGAACAAGATCATCTGATGCAACTGTTGTTATAGGTCCTCCAGGAACGGGAAAATCGTATACCATTGCATCGATGGCTATTGATATGGTTTATCATAATAAAAGTGTACTAATTTGTTCTAAATCGGATCAAGCGGTTAATGTACTACAAGATAAAATCGTAAACGATTTAGGAGTAAAAGGTTTATCTATAAGAGCGGGAGTAGGACGTAGCTTTAAAACAGTTTTAAAGAAAAAAGTTGAATCGATTTTACATTTTAAAAAGCATAAAGCAAGTGAACTTGATGTAGAAAAAAAGAGAAAAGAAATTGAAGTTGTTCAAAAAAGAATAGAAGAAATTGAAGAAGAAATAAAAAAACGAGAGGTTAGTGAATTGAAAAAAGGAGCCTTTTTAGCCAGTGATCACTTTTCTTTTTTTGGAAAAATAAAGAAAAAATATATTTCTTATAAGGTTTTGAAAGAATTACCTTTTTGGTTGTTAATAAGTATCCTTAAAGATAAAATTCAACAGCGAAGTCAACTAATAAAAAGTTTAATAACATTACAATATAAATATAAGATTGATTCATTGTTAAAAGAAAAGCGATCTGTTTTTCAAGATTTACTATCATTAATAAAGTCTAGAGATATAAAAAAAAGAACAGATTTATTTACTTCTGTAGATTTTGATATGGTTTTAAAATGTTTACCTATTTGGATAACAAAATCAGCAGATATTAGTACTGTTTTACCTTTACAAAATGATTTGTTTGATGTAGCGATTATTGATGAAGCTTCTCAATGTGATATTGCTACAATGATTCCTATTTTGGCTAGAGCAAAAAAGGTAGTTGTAGTTGGAGATCCAAAGCAGTTACGACATGTTTCTTTCTTGTCTATAGATACCTTAAAAAAAACAGCTAATAATTATGGGCTTACACATGGTAAAGAGGTTCTTAATTATAGAACGCACAGCTTTTTAGACTATGTGTTAGATAAGATTAACTCTCAAAATAATATTCACTTTTTAGATGAGCATTACCGTAGTACGCCTAGTATTATAAAATATAGTAATGAGCGTTTTTATGATGGAAATCTTAAAGTAATGTCTGATTTGAAAATTAATGAAGAGAAATCTGCTATTAATTGGGTACAATGTAATGGTGAAAAAGCAAAAAACGGAGTAAATCTAATAGAAGCAGATTTATTATTAAAAGATATAAAATTACTTATAGAGAAAGAGGAAAAGCTATCTGTTAATATGTGTTCTAGTATAGGAATACTATCACCATTTAGAGATCAAGTAAACTATTTAACTGATAAGATAGAAGAGTTTGATTTATTACATATAAAAAAGCATAAAATTATTGTAGGAACTCCTTTTACTTTTCAAGGAGAAGAACGTGATGTTATGTTTATCAGCTTTACAATTGATAATGCAACAAGTACGTCTGTTTTTCAATATTTAGATAGAGAAGATGTTTTTAATGTAAGTATTACAAGAGCAAAACACCAACAATTTTTGTATCATTCTTTTTCGCCAAAAAATTTTAAAAGTAAGCATATATTGATAGATTATTATTCAAGTAGTCAGGCCTTTAATTCGACATATGTAAATACTGAATTTGTAGATGTTTTTGCTACAGAAGTATATAAAGAAGTATTAAGTTTAGGTGTAAATAAAACAGATGTTTTAGTGAATCATATGTTAGCAGGTTATGTGTTAGATATTATTATAACATATAATAATCGTGTTGTTTGTATTGATTTAGTAGGTTACCCAGGAGAATTAGAAAAAACATTTTCTATAGATCAATATAGAACAATGTTTAGAACAAAAGTAGATATTGTTGTAATACCATATTCATATTGGTCACTTAATAAACAAGTTTGTATTAAAGAGATTGCTAATAATTTAAAAATGTAGAGGTAAGTATTTAAATACGTATCTTAATAGATAATAAAGATATACAAATATGGATATTTTCAAAGGTCAAAATCTTCTAGAGTTCTCTGATCGGTTTAAAACAGATGATGATTGTAAAGAGTATTTAGCTATTAACTTAGAATCAA
>CALISK010000200.1 GCA_938041625.1 uncultured Tenacibaculum sp.
CGCTAAATATAAAATTTGGCGTTTATAGAAGAAAAGATAAAAGCAAAATATTTATATTTAGCTAAGTAATAAACCGAAACAATAGTGCTTATCACCTGCCCTACGTTTCTTATACTTAACGTTGGCAATAAGCTCAAAAAAGAATGAATGAGACTAAAAAATCAGAAACAAAAGACTTTCTTGAATCAATACCTAATGAATTTAGAGTAATTGAAGATAAAATCAATTCAAAAGTTCTTGATGAATATCATGAAATAGCTAATGATATAGAAAATAAAAATCATATTGAAATTTCTAAAAATCAATGGACAGAATTGAAATCCCAAAAAGCTTTAAAAGAACTATTAGTTTATTTGTCAGAAATTGGAGATGTAAAAAGTTATAGAAAAATAGAAGAAATTACAAAAAATGGAAAACCTGAGATTATAGAATTCTCATACGTAGCATTAAAATTTGCTAGATTAAATTTAGAAAACAACTTATCTGATGAACCAATAGGATGTATTTCAACCGAATTAGGAGGAAAAGGGAACAAATTGAGACATTATTTTGTTGTGAAATCAAAAGATAAAATTATACAGAATAAGGAATCAAAGATAATTAATGAGCTTAAAAACATTTGTAATGAGAACGATTCTGAACTTGAAGAAATTGAAAATAACGGCAAATATATCTTAGTTAAGATTTTAATTTCAATGGATTATGCTGTTGGAAATATAATTGATAAATTAACTAGTAAATGTTTGTTCTTGGATAGAGAATATATTTGCAACAATGTGGAAAAACCTAAAAAGGAATTCATTGAAAAATGGATAGATAACAAACTAGAATAAAACCTATTGCCAACAATGGCAGCCGTTGCACAACCCCATAACTTAACAAAAAACAACTTTAAATAAGCCTTTTCAAGAGGATTGTTCTTTTAATAATCATAAACTGTTTTTTCTCTTGATATATTTTAATGCCTTGCATAATTAAAAATAAGAAACCTATTAAATCTGAACTCTATTCTAATCTTATTTTTTTGTTAACTTGTGCAACAGACACAATGGCTATAATTAATTGCTAGGTCTGAGTTACTTCAAAATAATCCTTCAGATGATTCCTTTTGCTAATTTTTATTTATTAAATTTAATGCTTCACAATGCAATCAAACATACACAAACACTTTGATACCCCCAAAAAACATACAGCTATGAAAAAATATTTTCTATTATTATTTCTTTTATTTTTTTCAATATATTCTTTTGGACAGATAAAAGAAAGTCAGAAAATAGATAGTGTTTTTGCCAAATGGAATAATAAATATGCTCCAGGTTGTACCATAGGCATTATAAAAGATCATAAATTAATTTATACTAAAGGTTATGGATTAGCCAATATGGAATATAATATTCCAAACTCAGAATCTTCAGTATTTAGGATTGCATCAACTTCCAAGCAATTTACAGCTGCATGTATTTTACTTCTTGTAGAAAAAGATAAATTAAGTCTTGATAACAATTTGAAAAAAATATTTCCAGAATTTCCCGAATATGCTAAAAAAATTAAAATTAGACATTTACTAAATCATACGAGTGGTATTAGAGATTACTTACAAATTGCTTATTTAAAAGGATTAAATGATGATGACTATTATACTGATGACAATGTTATGAAATGGTTAGTAAATCAATCTAATTTGAACTTTGTCTCTGGGGAGGAATATTTATACAGTAATTCTGGTTATTGGCTTCTTGGTCAAATTGTAAAAAAGATAGCAGGGATAAACATTGCTGAATTTGCAAGGAAAGAAATATTTATCCCCCTTGGAATGAATAATACACATTTTCATAATGACCATACACAAATAGTGAAAAATAGAGCGTCTGGATATGTTCTAGATAATAATGGTAATTATAAAATTAGCATGACAACTTTAGATATGATTGGTGATGGAGGTATATTCACGACTATTAATGATATAAAAAAATGGGATGATTCCTATTATAAATCTAAGATTTTAAGTAGAGAGTTCTGGAATATGATGACAGAACAAGGTATCTTAAATAATGGTAAAATTATTGACTATGCTTCTGGATTAAGGATAAGTAAATATAAAGGATTAAAAACTATCAAACATGGAGGGGGCTTCGTTGGTTTTAGAGCAGAATTATTACGCTTTCCTGATCAAAAATTATCGATAGCAATATTTGCCAACAGAGACGATATCAATCCATCAAGTATAGCTTATAAAATCGCTGATATATTGTTGAAAGATAAATTTACTGAAAACATTTTTAAGAGAGATAAAAAAAATAAGATTGATAATCCAGAAGGTAAATTTAAACTAAGTCAATTATCAGGTGATTATGAATTAAGCCCAGGTTTTATTGCTAAGTTCTTTATTAAGAACGACTCTTTAAAATTGTTTCAACGTTGGGATAAATCAAATCATGATCTTAAGAGATTAAGTAACAATATATTTCAAATATCAGGAAATGAATATGTGAGTTTTTCATTTTCTAATTTAGAAAATGGTTTCACACAGACACTTAAAGTTATGGAAGGTAGTAGAAAGACAATAACCACAACAAGAAAAAAGGAGATTGACATTACTAGAATTAATTTAAAAGACTATTTAGGCGTTTATTATAGTAAAGAATTAGATGTGAATTATAGTTTTGAAATAGAAAACCAAACTTTAGTTCTTAGAATTGAGAATAAAAAATCAACTATTAAGTCTACTATTAATAACATAGATGAATTTTCAACTAATTTAGGTTTAGTAAGATTTAAAAGAAAAAATAGCCTGATTTATGGTTTAGAGTTAGATTCAGGAAGAGTTATAAATTTGATATTTAAAAAAATAACTGATACTAACAAAAACTATAATTAAAATAAAAAGTTTTGGCTCAGGGCTTAATCCGAAATTAAATGCAAATTTAATTCTGTACTAATCATAGTCAAAATATTGTCATACATTAAAAAAGCTCCGGTAAATAAATGTTTTTAGGATTTCAATTACTTTTTTTACTTCTAATTTCTCCTTTTATAATTGGAATATTTCTTTACGGAATTAAAAGGAAAACGGAATTTATGGGAAAGGCAATTTTAACTTTTTATGCATTCGGAATTAGCTTTATTATAATAATGTTAATTATTGGTATTCTCGGAAAAAAGAAAGTATTAGAAAAATCCGATTTTTATGGAGAATATACGATTGACCGAAATTACTTTTCTGGAAAGCAAGCAGATTGGCAATACAATAACTTCCGATTTGAAATTAAAGAAAATGATTCTATGTACTTTTACGTAACAGACGGAGAAATAATAAACGAAACCTATAAAGGGACAATATCAACTCTTGTACCATACAAGTCAGCAAGACTTGTAATAGAGATGAAAAATCCAAATCATCATATTTTGACATCAAACCCAACAATTTATAGAGAAGCTTGGGGCTTCTTTATGGTTTTTAAATCTCCTAAGTTTAATAATATGTATTTTAGGAAAGCAGAATGGAAAATAATAGAATGAAAATAAAAACACTAGGCGGAACAATGGCAGTAAGGTTGATCCTTATTTAAAAATTAAAGTTTCACGTTGGCTTATATAAAAAAATCATAAAGACTTATCCTATTACAAATCGTATCGTAATTCATGAAATAAACACGAATTAATTCGAATACTTTCTAAAAATATTAATTGGAATAATACCGATTTAGGTATATAATTTAACTTGGTCAGTTAAAGTAGAGTGATGTTTTATAGGGATTATTTTATAGTCACAAGAACTATTACTTACATACTGCCTCTACTCAACTGACAATGTACTTTGTTTATACATAACCACACACTCCCCGTATGATTAAGTAAACAAAATTATTAGCTAAAGCATTATCAAAAAACTTTTTTAATAACTTATTGCTATATAAAAAAACTTACATATCAAATGTATTCATTTTAAAAACACAACGTTTTTTTCAAGTGTTAAAAAAAACTTAAAATAATCTTAAAAAAGATAAATCAAATCACTGAATTACAACACATTAAAAACATTGATAAATGACAAAAAAGTATACATTTTTGTTCTTTTTAACACTAATTATCTATTAAAAATAAGTTTACTGAAGTACAAAAGATAAATTCTATTTGCTTAACAAAAAGAAAACAATGAGTTATATTATTTTCTCCTCGCTTTTTCTTTAAAGCTTTTAAACCGATACATTACATTCAAAATTTAAACTAGACAATTCTTTAAATTATTAATTAGAATCATACAATCTAAAAAAGCTACATTTACTTCTTATTTTTTGATAAAACTTGGTGGTATTATATTTTGTTTTTAAAGCTTTAAATCCTTCTTTTTTATGTTTCTTATAATCACCTCCATCATAATCACTCCATCGATCTTTATATATATTATTATAGTAATCGTTTAATTCACATTTCGCTATCATATAAGAACAACGCGCATTTAATTCATTATCTGAAGATAAAGCAATTGTTTCTTTATAATATGCCATCGCTTTATTTGCTAGTCCATTATAGGTGTTTGGGTACCCTCCATAAGGAAAACTGTACGTCTTTTTCTTTTCTATTACCTCAGAAATATCAGGTCTTTTTTCTCCGAAATAATAATTATACCAATAAGCCCCATCATATACTACAGTTCTATAATATCCTGTATTAGATACGTTAAAAAAATAATTACCCAATAAGTATAATGCTAATTTTCGTTGCCATTTTTTGGCTTCTTTATTTTGTGATAATTCTTCTAATTTTTGAAGGTTTAAAAGAAGATTATACTTATTCATTTTGGTGTTTAAAAACGAAAATACATCTGCTTTATATACTTCATCTTCCATTACATATCCATCATCACAACCAAAGCATTCTATGATATTATTACTAAAAATCGTTGCTGGTATTTCTTTAGAAACATCATAGTTTTCATAGTAAGGCAATGCTTTATTAAAATTACCACTCCTAAAGTAGATATCTCCTTTGGCTGCCTTCATTAGCTTAACTAACTTTGTTTCTATATAACCTTTATTCGTTAACCTTTTTAACAATAACTTTTCAAAGCCACTTTTATTTTTCTTTTTTACAAAACGAGTTAGTTCATCAACTAATTTATGAGATGGAGTTCCTTCAATATTTTCTAAATAATTATGTAATAAATAAGATTGTGCTATTTTATCTTCTTTTAAATACAAATGACTTAATTGTTCTATGATAATATTTTTTAAGCTACACCCTAATCTTTCATCTATAATATCGGTATAGTTACATTGATCTAATACAGCAATGCTTTCTGCATCTTTTGAAAATAATTTAGTTAACCAAACATCATTTTCTTGAGTAATGTTTTGCCAAGAAAACACTTCAAATAGTACTGCTAAATTTTCTTTTTGTTTTTTAAACTTTTTTGAAGTTATTAATTTTAATTTGCTCTTAGCTTCTCCTATATTCTCTTTTAAAAACAGAACATAAGCTTCTGTTAACTTCCAAAACTCAATGTTGTGTTTGTTATTTATTTTTCTAATGATGAATCTTAACAACTCATTTAGTTTGCCATTTGTTTCTGCTTCCTTTTGAAATATATTCTTTCTAAAATTAACACCTAAAATAGTTCTCTCTAAATTATTAAGAATACGAATAGCTAATAATTCTTGTTTATCTTCTGCAATACCTAACTCCGTAATCTTTTTTAAATCTTGCATCGTATCAGAGAAACTTCGTAATCCAGTTATAAAAATTTGATTTGCTTTTTCTTCATTTGTTTTCAATAATGATTTTCCTTCTGCTTTTTTATAAGTACAGAATTTATAACTTACAAAAGCAGATTGTTTTTTATCAATACTTTTATCAAAAACATTCAAGAAAGTATATGCAGCTTTTTCATATTGTTTTGTTTTATAATAGCACCCTCCTACTTGATCTAATATATAATAATAGATCTCATTTTTAAATTTGAACGATTCTTTCTCGTTCTCAAAAAAATCTAATGCTAGTTTAAAACGATGATTATATCTGTATAAACGAATTAATTGATATGCATAACGTTGTTTTAAGCCTTTATTTTTCTCTTTGTTATATAATTTTAATCCTTCATTTATAAGCTGTGGTGCATTTTCTTTTCTTCCTTTTATCAACTTATCATAATCCCAATAATATCTGCTATTATTAACAGTTACTTTTTCTGTAGATTTTGCAAATTTTAAATATCTGATTGCAGCAGATTCTTTTTCCTTGTTACTCTTTAATAGTTGAAATTTTTCCTCTTTACCATAGATTACTTCAACTAAAATTTCTATTGAATATTTTTCATTAAAAAATTGATACCATAATTGAATGTTCTCACTATCCTTAGGTTGTAAACTTTTATAAAAAGGACTTTGGTCTGTTCTTAAAAAAGGATAGAATGCTTTTTGAGATATGTTTTCTTGGTTGAATAAATTATAGTAATAATAATCTGAATCGTAAGATCCTCCACAAAAATAAATAGGCTCATTTGCATATAAATTACTTACTGATAACTTAAAAAATACGATTATAAACAATAGGTATTTCTTAAAAAAAAATAGCTTTCTCATTTCAATTTATGTATAAGTTCTTTAAATTTATTTTCTTGTAATTCTATTTCGTCTAAGTGATACAAAATAGTATTTCTAATATTTAATTTACTGTTTTTTACAATTTCGTTACTCTTTATAATTTCTTCTAAATTACTTTTTTCTAATTTTAATAAAAAGTCTTTGTATAGATATTGACCTTTATAAAGTTTCTTTTTTATTACTTTATATATATTAGTACTTATTTTTTTAAAATGAAGTGTATCTTTTTCAAAATCATCTACAATTACACGATTAATTAATCGTATTCTCTTTTCTTTATTCTTTATAACTACCTGAGAAAATAAAGGCAATGCAACATCTAAAGTAAGCGGATACTTAGCTTCTTTATGTATATACTGTTTTACAACTTTATGATTCAAAATTGAATTTTCCTTAAAATCACTTAAATCACCCACATTATACAACATTAAAACACCATAATCAACAGGTGGTACTCCTGTATTTTTTCTATATTTAATTTGATGTAATCGTATGGTAGCACTCGTTTTAACTTTCCGATTTAATAATTCTAAAAATTGAAAGTATTTTTCTTTTGTAGTACCAGACCAATCACAATCGATTTGAATTTCTTTTGCGTTTTTATTAAAATATCGATGGTGTATTTGTTGTACTAATTTTTCTGTTTTTTCTACTAATTTTTCAATAGAAATTTCTTTATTTTTAAACACAGTGTTTCTAATAAAAACAACCGGAATTATTGTTCTTTTTTTAAAGGCCTCATCTATATTTTGAATAACTGCTACCGGATGAGATGTGTTTTCTGTTAATACAATATCAAAATAATGTATAAACGTTTTCTCTTTATCTGTTACTTCTAATGCTTCCTTTTCTTTATTTGTTAAAGTAGCATCAATTTTCCAATGATAAAACTGAATTTTTGCCTTTTCTTTATGTTCTTTTTCACATGAAAAAAATACAATAATAATGATTACTAAGCTTATTAATTTAGAGTTCATTAAATATGATACTTTGTGTAATTTTGTTTTACAAATTTTATTCTATAATTTTTATATACTTGGGCTCCATTTCTAAAAAACCAACTAGAACATAACATTTCAACAAGATAGATAGGTATGTAATCTCCCATTCTATCTTATCATTTTTTATGATCCCAATTGTCATTCCGTCAAGTTTAAATTCGGAATCAATTTTTTCAATTACAGCTTTTTCTACATTCCCTTCAAATTCTTCTTTTAAAAAAGGAAGAATTATTTTCTCATTAATCTCTATATATTCTATATTTAGTTTGTTAAAAAACTTCTTTTGCTCTTTTGTTGGGCCATTTTCATTTGCAGTAATATCAATTCCTATATATTCTCCTTGAAACTTCACCTCTCCATAATAAAAGTTTTCAGATTCATCTTTAGATGTTTTATATGCTAATGCTCCAAATATATCATCTATAAACTTTCGTTTTTTCCTAAAGAAATTTAATATTTTCATTCTAAACTTTAATTTCTAATTATAAAACACCTCAACTGATTAAAAATTATAACTTCTTTACAAACAACTCTTTTAATTTTTTTGATTCAACAATCTCTTCTTCTAAGGCATTTGCATTTTCTTCACTTCCTTGTTTTTTGGGCCAAATGTGAAAACCTCCTCTTATTTTATCTTTAAATACTTCTTTTAATTTTTGTATCATTTCTGGTGAAAACTGCTTACTTAAATCTGTTAAGTCTTCCCACATTCCCCAAATACCATTCTCATCTGCATCTCCTTTGTAATATATTTGATGTGTAGGATATGTTTTCATCATTCGTATCTTAAAACTATTTAAATCATAATCTCCTTTCCATGTAAAAGGAGCTACATCATCTGTACCCGAACCCGATATTTTACCTTCTTTAAACGTTAACTCTATAAACATTTTATGTTGCGCCGGTGTATCATTATAACAATAAAAACCTTCCCATTCTCCGCTAGGTAAAAACTGATGTGTTTCTAAATCTTCTTTTTTCATGATTACTTCTCAATTTATTTTTTTCAAAAATATTTTATTCTTTTTCTTAACTATTTTAAATTTTAAGTTTATAAAATCATCATTATCAAAACTACTATCATTTAATTTGTTTCTGCTTTTTTTATAATTAAAAATAAAAATATTTTCTTTGCTAATAATATATTTCATTCCAAAAATACTTGATTCAAACAAAGCGTTTAAACAAGAGCCTGTATTCATATTAAAACTGTCAAAATACTTTTCATCATAAAAACAAACTATATTTTCATCTGTTAAACTATTTAGTTTTTTTTCATTTTTTATTGCTGTTAATTTATATTCTTTAATACTTGGATTTAAACCTAATATTTTATTAATAACCCATGTTTTATTTTCTAGCTCTTGTTTTAAAGAAATCAGTGCTTTTTCTGTTAATTGCCCTGCTATATTTTCACATAACAAAAAAAACATTAAATATATAATATAGTTACTTTTCATCTTAAGAAAGTTTAGTAATTAATTGACGATCTAGTCTCTAAATTATTACTTTAACTTTCTTTATTTTTTATTGTTAGCTTTAAGTATTGAAACTCTAATTTTTTAGGATCTCCTTCTTTAATATACTTTCTAACTGGATACGCTCTAAAAATTAATTCTGAGTTAGAAATCCAAAAGAAATGAGAGGGTTCCTCTGAAGGCATCCAACTTTTAAAATTCACTCTTAAAATTGGTTTGTTACTTTTTCCTTTATTTTTTAAATGAACTATTGTTAACTCAGCAGATTCGTTATGTTGGTATGTAGCAGTATTTGGAAATAAGTCTACTAAAATCTTTTTATCTGGTGAAAAATGAGGAAATCCGCCAGTACCTATTTCGGTTCTCTCTCCTGAATTTTTGTCAATAAAAAAATGAGTTAGTGTTTCAAAAAATGATTTGATTACATATTTATTTATTGCATTTATTTCTCCAACATAATTAAAATACTCAATATAAGCTTCAATAGATTTCTCAGATTGTATATGCTTTTTTTTATTCCCTTTTTTAATTGGTAAATCAAAAGATCCGTTTTTATAAAACTTTACCTTACTGGTTGTTTTATCTAAATCATACGGATTTTTAATTTTGGTATATTTCTTTATATCGTTAACTATTTCGAGTTTAATATAATGTTTTAATGTATCAATACTTTTTTCTGAAAATCTTTTTGGATGAAAGATCGGTTTTGATATATTCGGAGCGTAGTAGTTTTTATACTTATTAGGAAAACTCGTTTTCTCAGGATATCGAATATTAAAATTACCAATAGTTAATTCATAAAAATGACATACTGCTTCTTTAGGTATTTTTGTAATACTTTCTTGTGAAAAAACAGCTGTTATACTAAAAAGAAAAAATACTTGAACACTACGTTTCATTTGTTCTCTTTATATTAATCAGTTTTCATTAAAATAGACGCATTTGTATCTATTTCAGGTTTAAAATATCCTTGTTCTCCTTCAAAAAAATGAAATGTATTTTTATTTAATGTCTTTATATCTAATAGTACTATTTCTTTCTTTTTTCTCCTAAAACTACTTGTCGATGGTCTTTCTTCTCTAATAGTATTACCATCTATAACAGTCCATGTTCCTTTTTCCATTTCTTTTCCTACCCCATCTACATAAGTTCCATCTATATTATATTTCTTCCATCGTTTATTCCTTCCATTAAATAATTTTGTGACTCTTTCATCTAGTTTCCCTCTTACATAGGTTTTATTTTTATCATCTATTACAGAAAAAATTAATTCAGAATCTTTTATAAACATAGCTCTATTTAATATAGTTTTTGCCATTTCTATATTTTCTGGTGTCTTTCTACGTACCTGTACTTGAAATGCATACTCCTTTATTCTCCATTTTTTATTGCATAATAATTTTGCAATAGCTTCAAATTGTTTTTTCTTTTCTTTCTTTTTTTGTTTTTCCCTCTCTTCTTCCTCTTTTTTTTCTGTTTCTATTGCTATAGAATCTTTCCTCTCTTGTATTTTCTCTTCAGCTCTTTCTAATAAACTTCCATAAAAAACACCTTCTAAAACTTCTTTTTTAGCTTCTTTTTCTGAAATATAGTTTTTCAGTAGTATTAATTGCTCTGGCGTTATTTGGTTAGTCATCTCTTCAAAATCTTTTTCCTTAGATATTGATGCATATTTTTTATGAATTCCTTTTTCACAAGAAACAATGACAAGGACTAAAACTAATATTAATATTTTTTTCATTTCTTCTTTAATTTTAGGACAATAACTTATTTATTCTTTATTTAAATTTTCAATTCCCCTTTAAAATACTCTTGTACTCCTTTAATACTGTCTGTTCTATAATTTATTATACTGTAAATAAATGTTGTTTCATCTATCCAATAAAAATCGACAAATCTACAAGCTATATTAAAATCTGTTAAGTATATAAATTCTCCTTTTTCTTTTTTCTGAAAAAAGTATAGTATGCATTCTTGACCAGATTCATATCCGTTTAAGCGATAGGTATTTTTAGGTGACGGAATTATATAATCTGGATTACCAACAGTACTTTGCGTTGCTCCTGTTTTTATAGAAAAGCAAGCGTCACTAGAATGCCCACCTTCTAAAACTAAAATATCGTACTTCGGATAATAACCAGAAAAATCTTTGTTAAAGCCATAATCATTACTCATTTGATTTATGATTAATTCTTTTCCTTTATTAGTTATAATACTTTTAATAGCATCTTCTCTTTTGTATGCTTCATCTTCAAAACTAGTGATCCAAGTAACTCTGTTTTTTAATCTCTTTTTTATCGAGTTTAAATCGGTTATTTTTTCTGATTTCTGAAAAAATGCTGTTCTTTTCCCTCTTAATCTTATAAACTCTTTTTCGGTTATTTTAAAAGTGTCTATTTCTTCTCTTCCTTCTTTCTTTTTCTTTAAATAAGCATCAAACACATATCCTTCTCCTTCATATTGTTCATGCTTTGTTTTTTTGGGTAATAAATACAAATAATTGTTATATTTAATTTTAACCCATTTCCCTTTTATTCTTTTTCTTTTTACTTTTATTGTTATTTCTTCACTCTCATCTTTTAACTTTTTAACTGTAACTCCAAAAGGTAATTTGGTCATTTTTTTTGAACCTAATTTTTTATCTGCTCTAACATTTAAACCATTTTTTGCATTCACAAAATAGTCTTCTTGTGCATTCATTGAAAAACACACTATTGATAGTATAATTATTAAAAAAGTTCTCATTTCATGAATTTATTATTTATCCAACACCATGAATTTGTTTCAATTTATATTCTCCATCAATCAGTTTAAATGTAAAATTTATTGAATACTCACCAATAGATTCTTCTATTAAATCTACACAACCAACCGACCATTGAAAAGAGCTTTTATCTTCATTAATGCGTAAATATGATTTATAAATACACCCTTTGTATAACACTTCTTTATTGTTCTCTTGTTTATTAAAATTAAATTGGGTTAGTAACTTTAGTTCAGGTTCTTCTAAAAACAAGCAGTTTTTAATTAATAATTCTTTTGAGATTTGAAAATTATACTTTCTCATTTGCTCCTCAGAATCATCCTCGCTTATCAAACGAACTAACCCCGCATCTCCTTCTATTGGAAAGTTAGATAACTCTATTATTTTTTTACAATCATTTTTTACAATTGCTTCTTGAAATTCTTTAAAAACTTTTCCTATTTTATTATTAGTGATATCTGTTTTTAAAAACCCTAGTGATATACTAATTATTAATAATACAGTTTTCATCTTTTCTTAATTAAGTTATCATCTAACTTTATTACTTAAAATTAGTTTACTTGATGTCTTTTAAAGTTACTTTCAAAAATAGTATCTATAGAATTACTTTCTAAAAATTGATTTGTCAATTCCCATATTTCATCTATTAAATCTTCTTCTACATCTATACTTCCTATTCCAATATCTTCAGCTATTTCTCCTTGCGAAGTAATATATTTTCTTTTTAATTCTTCATTATTATAATGCTCAAAATAATACGTATCTGAAACATCAGAAACCATAAATTGAATTACTTCTTCTTGGTAACTAGAAACATCATACAACCTACCTAATTCATATAATAATAATGTTCCTTTTTCTGTATGTAATACATCTATAATATTTTCTTCAAAACCTGTAGTTGCATCTTCAAAACCTACTTCTTCAGTATAACTTAAATTTTCTTTTAATAAATTTTCTATTTCAGAAGTATTTTCAAGTTTTTTACGAATTAATAGTCCTGCTAAATTATATCCCATTTTTATTTTTTTAATAATTGATGTCATTTCTAGTTTTAAAATTCAAAGTGAATACCTCTTTAAAACCTCTTAATTATTTACGAAGTTAACTTGAATTACTAAAAAAATGTTTTGAATATATAAAAGCGTGCTATTTAAATAAATATTTGAATCCTTTTTTAAAACATTTGCTTTTATCTATTATGAATGTAGTATCTAATTAAACTTTGATTTTAGTAAAAGTAATACTACTGATTACTACTTCATTTTAAGGCTTTAGTAGCCTTCAAGAACTATATGTTAATCGTAATTATATATTACGATAGTTATCAATATTGTTTTATTAAATTAGTTAAATGAAAATTCTATTGATTTTTTTTAACTTGTCTCTTATTCCATTCACTTCGTAACACTTTGGTTTTTGTAATATAATCTACACACCCTGTAGATATTGCTTTACTCCCAATTATTATTTCTCTTTTTCCTTTTTTTCTTAAATCAATAGTTCCTATGCTCTTATATTTACTTGAACTTATATTAGGCTCAAAACTCTTCGTAAAAACATTATATTGATTATTTTTCACTGAAATAGGTGTTTGAAAGTCAAATATTATTTCATGATTAATTAATTCATTTTCAATTTTGATAGCATATGGATAATCTACTTGTTTAGATTCTGGTCTTTTTGAATCTATTATTTTAAATGTTAAATCATTAAATTCAGAATTGTTTGCTTCAATGAGTTTATTTTCTATTATCTCATATTCGTGTTTTTCATAACAATTGCAATTTGCTTCTTCAATTTCAACATACTTAGATTGAAAAACAGAACAACTAGAGATTAAAAGTGATATTAAAATAAAAAATAGACTCTTTAATATGTATTTGCTCTTCAATTTCATCATAATTATTTAGCGTATATTTTCTTAAAGAACTTATTCTTTAATTAAATCACCAAAAGCATTGTATTTACTATCACTCATTTGATATACTCTATCTAAACCTTCACCACTTACAGAAAACCCTCCATATTTACTTTTTGCTTTTGCTTTTACTTTTCCTTTACGATCTATAATATGCCAAAACCCATCAAATTTAACCATGGTAAATCCATTTACAAACTCCTCAGCGCTTTCATATTTAAAAGGAAGTATTACCTCTCCTTTTTTGTTAATATAACCGAACTTTTGGTCTTCTTTAGCTAATGCTGCTAAACCTTCACTAAACTTATTTCCATAATGATACTTAAAAGGAATTACAGTATAGCCAGAAGGGTTTATAAAACCAACTTTATCTTTTTTATTATATGCAAGTAGTAAATCTTCAGAGTAACCATCATTGTATACACCTGCAATATTTTTAAGCAGCTTACTTGTACCCGTTTTATCTATTAAAAAACAATCGTGCTCATTAATTAAAATCATTTTATCGTTATGTAAAAGAACATAATTATGGCAATCTTTAGCTAACAATAATTCATAATTCTTATTATAAATTTTGAAAGACTGACCTTTCTTTTCTCTAATTCCAAAAATTCCGTTATTAAAATTAAGAACCTTATGTATATTCAATGTTTTTAATTTCTTTTCTTTTACATCTAAATAATAATAATCAGAGTCATAATAGTCATCAGTTGCTGTATAAAAATTACCTCCTGAAGCATATAAATTTTCTTTATCTGTTTTTACAACTTCGTTTAAATATTTATCTACAAAAACTACTTTTCCTTTTGATTTTTTTGGAAATAAATCGTTATCTATTTTTAGATTAGTTGCTGTGAACCTTTTAATTTTCTCTACTCTATCAGTTTCAAAATAGATTCTTACTTCTGCTATATTTCCTCTATAGAAATACTCATGATGAATCATTCCATCTTCATCCCTAAAGAAATCTATACCCTTTATATGTGTATCTAAGTAGGTTATAAACTCTTCTTTTGTTTTAAAAGAATTCTCTTCAAAAAGCTCTTGAGTTTCTCCTAAAAAATTACTGAACTTACGAATTGCCTTTTTTGCTTTTTTAGGCAACAATTCAGAAGTATTGGAAAAACTATCGCTTAATGGTTTTCCTTCTTTATTAAATGCATAAATATGATAATTTAACTTCTTTAAACTATCACTTACTGATATATGTAAATAATTATCCGTTAGTTTTTTTATTTTAATTTCACCATTTTTATATTTTTTCTTCTTAGTACTATTGGAAAGTACAACTGAATCATAGGCTTTCAAATAACTTAATTTATAATCTATGAAAATACTATCTACAATTTTTTGTTTTCCCCATGCTCTTGGGAAATGCTCAAAACTTACTTCATAATTTTTTAGACTCTCAGTTCGTTTTTCTTTACTCTTATAATAAATTGTATTTGGTAAGAATGATTGTTTGTTAACTGAAAGAAAATCCGTTGTATTTTCTGATAATCTTAGTGTAGCTCCCTCCTTGAATTCTTTATCCAATCTGTAAAACACAAATTCAGATACAGTATCATTTATTATTTGATCAAACCCTACATCTTTAAACTGCTGTAAAGTAGCTGCCACCATAGAAGTATCTATTTTAAAAGGAGATCTTAATTTTTCATCTTTTTGGGCTATGTTTTTAATTTCCTTGTCTGAACCTCCTATTTTATTAAAATATTTTAATGTTCTTATCGTATTATTTAATTGTGTTGAAATCTCCTCTAAATTCATTCCTTCAAATTCAGCAATGAATTCATCCATTTCTTTGGTACGAGATTTCTCTTGACAACTTGTAAAAAAAATTGAAAATAAACAACTTAAAACTATAATATACTTTTTCATTTTATACTTTATTAAGAGCTATATTAATTTAATTAAAGCTCGCTATTAATTTTTTAAAATGCGGATAATATATAGCTCCCCACATCGGATTTTTTTCAAACTTAAAAATCTCCTTTGTTTCTGAGTTATATGCTACAGGAATTGAAAATCCAGCCCATTTTTTTCCTGACTTCAACTTTCTACAATACTCTTTTGCTTCTTCTGTAATATTGGTTGAAATTAATATTGAAATCACCCCAACAGCAGATTGCAATCCTCTTGGCCATCCTTTATAATTTTGTTTAGAAAATTTAAAAGATTCAGATAAATGCTGCTCAATGATCGATTTATTAATTTCTTGATCTCCTAAGTCTGTAATAACAATAAATGTATTTAATTGAGTAGCTACCCAACTCCATTTAAATTTCTTTTCATAACCTATGACACTTTGGTTATTTAAAATTTCACCTTCTGAATGAAAAATATTAGCTTCTTTCAATGTTACTTTTACTGATTCTATATTCATTTTATTATTTTTTATTTCTCGTGTTTTACTAAATGTTTATCAGACATCTATTTATACTCCCCTACATTTACATTATGCTTTCCTAACAAAGTTCTTGCATGTTTTACAAAACGCATCATTTTATCGTAATCTTTTTTCTTTGTAAAAGATTTTGGTTTTTTAGCGTATTCATCTGCTGGTAATACATAATATTCTTTTTTACCATTTACTACTGGTTCGTATACCCAAGTAAGTAAGTAATTTGCATTTTTAATGTGTATTTTTTTATCCTTGTCTTTCGTTAATGATAATTTTAAAACTGCTCCTCCGTCTCTAGGAAATGTACGCTGGTGTGAAACAAAATTTCCTAATGAATACACCACAAAATCTTCTTTTGTATTTTCTTTTGTTGGTTTTGTCCATTTCATTGGTTGTAATACATGTGGGTGTGCACCTATTACAATATTTACACCTAATGATTTAAAGTAAGCAAACATATCTTTTTGCTCTTTATTGGGTAAGTTTTTATACTGTAATCCCCAATGTACAAACGCAATAATTTGATCTGGATTCACTTTACTATTCACATAGTTTATATCTTTTTTAATCGTTTCTTTATCTAAATAATTCACGATATTCGGAGGTGTTGGTTTTATACTATTTGTACCATATGTGTAGCTTATTACAGCTATTTTAAAATTATTTTTTTCGATAACATATGCCGGATTTTTTGTTTTTTCTATTGAATTGATAAACGTTCCTGTATGTCCGATATTTAATGAATCTAAAATTTTAATTGTTCGTTCTACTCCTTTCTTACGTTTGTCACAAGAATGATTATTAGAAGTTGTTAATATATCTACTCCTGCATTTTTTATTGCTGAAGCATATGATGGTGGAGAACTAAATTGTGGATATCCCGAATATGGTTTTACACCTAAAGTAACTTCTAAATTACCTAAAGTAACATCTGCATTACTTAATATTGGTTTTATTTTAGAAAAGCATGAATCATACTCATATAATTTTGTTTTTTTATTATATGCCGCTTTTATTTGATCCATATGTCCCATAAAATCACCAATAAATAATAAGCTTATTTCATCGTCTTTTTTAGGACCTAATTTCTTTATGATTTTTTTTATAGGCTTGGTTACTACCTCTTTTTTATTTTCTTTTATGGTAACCGTATTTTCTTTTTTTGATTCCCCTTTCTTTTGTGCTTCTTTTTTAGAAACACATGCATATTGCAAAAAAAGAATTAATAATACATATAATGTTACTTTACCTATCTTCATTTTTAATAGTTTTTAACTTATAGAGCTAATGTATAAATTATTTTAATGTTGTTCTTTATTGTTAACTATATAAACCCTTAAATTATTATAGGTAGATATTCAATTTATAGTTTCTATTTTCAAAAATTATATGACTCTATCATTTCAAAAGATGCAATATTAGCGTCAAAATATTTGTCATTTTCACACATTTTTATTCCTATTTGTTTTCTTTATTTTTAAACCTTTAATTCGTTAATTATATCATCACAATTTATTTCTTCATATATCATATTACCAACAATTAACTTTTTTAAATTTGGTAACTTTTTCAATAGATTGGATACTTCTTTTTTTATTTCAAATTTACTTTTCCCTGTATTTCTATCATAAGCAATTTCAAGTACTTCTAACGTTTTAGCTGTTTGAAGGTCTGATATTCCTGTTAAATATTTACAGTTACGAATTGAGAAGTGTTTTAAGTTCTTCAATTTTGAGAAATTAGTTAACTCTTTTATGTTTACATCAAATAGAGTTATGGATTCAATCGTGGTTGTATTTTTCAAAAAAGATAAATCTTCTATTTCTTTTGATTTCATCAACTCTAAATTTAAATTCTTTATTTTAAGTGTCTCTATAAAATCAAGATTCTTGATATTACTACTAGATATCAATAAATACTCAAGATTTAAACAATCAATCAGTACTGAATAATCTTTTATGACACTACCTGCAAATCCTATTTTTTTGAGGTTCTTAAACTTTTTTAAAAATCTTAATGAAATTTTCTTGAAAACAATTAAAAATAACTCTTCTATTTCATCTAAGTTCTTATTTTGAAGAATATTCAAATCTTTTACCCCATTTAATATTTCAATTTCAATTCTTTTATCATTAATCATATTTCTGACTTGATTAGTGTGTTTGCAGATAATATAACGACAAAGACTGCTCGTAATAGATAAAAAATCATACTCCTTTTTTTAAATTACTTTTGTAAAAAAAGTAAAAACATCTTTTATAATTAAAACTATTGAGTTTATTTATGTAACTAATAATTCTATTTCGTTATATTATTTTTTAATTTTTATTAAAGAAAACCTCTATTAATGATAAAATAATTCATCATCTCAAAAACACAACATAGAACTATTAATAAACATCTCTTTAATTTACTTTTCAATTTCTTTTATAAATATTAATTTACTTCCATTCCACTTATAATATTTAAAAGATATTTTCTTAATGTTTTTTGAATACACTTTTGTAGTTTTCAATACCACTAAATTTCTTACTGGAATATTAATGGATGAACTTGGTTCAACAATATCGAACGTTAAATCGTTTTTTAAAATATCTTTAAACTTTCCCCAAGGCGCTAAAACCACTTTATTTGCAGTTACTATAGGAATATATAGTGTAAAAATTTGATCTTCTAACTCATCATTTTCTTCGTATTCAACCTCATCAGAACTCCATAATTTAATTAGTTTATTTTTTGTTGTAACTATTATTTCTTGATGAGATCTTCCTGGGCATGATTCTTCTTCGGTTCTGTAATTAAAAATATAATTTATTCCTTCTAAAGCATGTTCAGATTCATATAAATTCTCTAAAACATGATAGTCATAGTAATGTGGTATTGTATATTTTTGAAGTATTTTATTTGTTTTGGTATTAAATAATTTAATTGAAAAGGCGCCTTCATTATTGGATTTTGTTATAATTTTACCTAAAATTCCTAAATCCAATTTACTGTAACTTGTATAAAAGTTACTCATTACATTCGCTTTAATATATCCTCCTTCTTTAAAATCTGGATTCCATCCTTGCAGCTTATACCAATATATTCCTTCGTTTAAAATATGTTCTTGTACTGTATATTGACTATCGCTAAATTTTAGTTCTCTCACCACTTCACTTAAAGTATCTGGAGCGGCATATATATTAGCTGTTTCTGGAAAAATAAAAGTTCTTAAACCAGAAGGTAAATTTAGAACATGTTTATAGTTATCTATCTTTTTAATAACAATACTATCTCTTAATATAACCTCTTCTACTTTTATATTTTCTTGTTTACAATTT
Organism: uncultured Tenacibaculum sp.; assembly: GCA_938041625.1. Lineage (GTDB taxonomy): Bacteria > Bacteroidota > Bacteroidia > Flavobacteriales > Flavobacteriaceae > Polaribacter. The sequence continues at coordinate 19,494 of CALISK010000200.1, forward strand.
GTAAACATTAGTAGTGCTATTATAATTAAAAATACTTTATTCATTAGTACTTATTTATTAAGGGTACGCTAAAGTATATGAACTATTGTTTTTAATAATTACTCAATTAATTTTTGTAGCTTATTATTGTATTTCCGTATTAATTTTAAAATAAATAGACCACACCAAAAAAGACATCCTAAAAGTGTTTTTTTTAATATAGTCTCATTTTTTGTTGTAATTATTTCTTTAATTCAAATTTTTCAAATTGACCATTTGAAATAAGAGTTTCTGCATTTTCTAATTTACAAGACCTACCAAACATAATACTTAGTTTTTTTAATCTCATTATTATTGTATTATTTTTTATTGTGTAAGTTCCACTTGAAGATATTGTTCCTTGTGAATAATTCCAATAAGAAACATTAACATCTTTTTTATTAACAAACTCAATAGAAGCAAGACTTGTAAGGTATGTTTTTGCAAAATCTGGATTCGCTTTTATATCTTCTGGCGATAATTGGTTTTCTGCATACCCTTTTTCTTCAAAAGTTTTTCCTGATAAATATGATGATGAAACTTTATACGTTTGATTACAAGAGATCAATAAAAAAATTGTTGCTGTTAAAAATATCTTTTTCATTATTATGTTATTTTTAATTATGTCTTTAATTTTAATAAACATTAACCTTATCAGTTGCATAGGTTAATCAGATTATGATATGAAAAATCAATGTTAATAATTTTTTACACCTTGTACAAACTAAAACAACCATAATCGGTTCTTACTCCTAAATCTTCTCCTATAAATTTAATTTTTGCAGTTTTCACCATATGCGCTATTTTAAAACTACCTATCTTCTTTTTATTAATAAAATCGAAAATATAGACTGTTTGCCCTTGTCTTACCACTAGTTTTGATTGGTCATTATTAAAACAAAAATCATTTACTTCTTTTGTATATTCAGGAATATCCAAGGAAGGGTATTCAATTTGCTTCCCGTCTTTTAAATTAAAAAAACGTAGTGGTTTTGGGTAATATTCTTTAACAACTAATATCTTTTCCAATTCTATGAACTCCATTTCACTTACAATATCGAAATCTCCTTTAATTTCTTTTACTCTTTTTTTATTTTTTATATCAATAATATTAATTTCTCCTATTTTGTTATGAAGAGCTAACATATTTTGAGTTTTTGAGGTGATTGCACAAAAAGGAGAATTTCCTTTAATAATTTCAACCTCGTAAGGTTGAGTAAAAATGACTTCGTTTTTACTATTTTTAACAAATAACTTTTCATTTGTTCCATAACTGTATGATTCTTTAGATACTGATATAAAACTTGCCCATTCACCTTTTTCTCTATCTGCTATTTTTTCAAAGTTGTACGTATTTATATCAAAAGAATAAATATGATGATCTAAATCCATTAACAATAAATTATTAATTGAACTGTATTTAATATCCCATGGTAATACTTTAGGAAGTTTAATTGTGTTCTTCAAATCCCCTTTGTTATCTATATAAATGATAAAATCATAACTATTTTTAGGATCTTCATAAGAGCCATGTTTGTATACAAAAATTCCTCTAGGTGTATCTTCAAAAGATAAAGCTCCTGTATAACCTGTACCTACTAAATAATGTAATTTAGGAGTTCCAAATGTTTCTGTTTCATTACTTAGTATATATCCTTTTTTTAGAATCTCCCATTCTTTCTTATAAAAAAACTTAAGAGCATCTTCCTTTAACTTAAAAACCTTCTTATAGCTTCTTAGTTTTTCTTTCTTACCAATTTCATATAGAACCTCTGATTGTAATAACTCTATATTAAATATTTTATCGATTTGCTTGTTATATAAAGAATGTTTTATAGTCATTTTATTACTTCTTGTTTTTATTAAAGGGCTTTTTACTATTTATAATACTCTTCTCCATTTACATCTACATAACCCTCTCCATATTCTTCATGCTTAAATTCCGCTAAATTAAATTCAAACGGTTTTAGTTCTAAGTATCTAATGGAAGTTATATCATAATATCCGTATAACTTGTTTCTCTTTACTTTAATAGGCCACTGAGTAATATCTACAGAATCAAAATACTCTATTCCATATTTTTTAGATAGAATTCCAAAATAAGTTCCAAAATCTATGATCATAGATTCTTTTTTTGGAGAATTTTCATCGTATTGTAATGTTCGTTTCTTATTTAAAAAATAAATATCTTTTATGTTTTCTTTCTTTAAAGAGTCAATAACCTTATAATTATCAAAATTATAACTTGTAAATCCTATTGCTTTTTTTAAAATAAAATACTCTTCAACTTCTTCAATTTTTAAACCGTACGTAGTAACATTTCCACAAACTTCTTGACTATTTATTTTTATATCAATAGCCTCTTTAAGTTTGTTTAATTCTTCATCGTAATATTCAATTTCCGTAGTATCATTTAACACCTGAAAACCATTAGATATTCGAGAAATATGTTTAATCTTTTTTAATATTACGTCTCCTTTTCCATTAGTAACAGTTAATCGATTTCCTTTTTTTATAACCGTATACTGTTTGCCTTGCAAAAAAAGATTCCAAGTATTTTTTACAGGATACGATCTATCGTATTCTCTTATTATTTTAGCGTTTATTTTTCTAGGTAATTTAATATAAATGCTAGCTTTCATATATAATTCATCTTCACTCCAAAAAAAATGATCATCTACATGTGAAATCATCTCAACAGAACAAGAAGTAATTAATCTATTTTCTAATTCATCATATAAATGTACTTTTCCGCCAGCATCTCCAAATTTCACAAATGGCAGTTTTAAATTAAAATACTTACTCCTAGATGCATATATACTGTACTGACCATCTGGACTGTAACTTTTATAATATTCACCTTCTGTTATAGTACTAATCCAATATAGCGTAATAGTTAAGCCAATAAAAATTCCTAATATAATTTTAGTTCTAAATTTCATTTTTAGAATTTGTTTCCTGTATGAAACCATTTCTTTTACATATAATACTTATAAAAGCATGGTATTAAGGTTTTATCATTTTTGTGATTTCTTGTTTAATTTCTAAAATGTTATCCATCTCTTTAGGTATCATTACAAAATTCCCAACTACACCAGAAACTTTAATTTGTATACCTCTTTTTTTCTCTTTTATCGATTTAATTTTACTTGCTAAAAATGTTTTATTGCTATAAGTACCAAACCTATTAACACGATTATAAAAATATTTTTGAATAAAATTGAGTTCTTCTTTAAATTCTTTACTTGTTCCAATAGTAACAGAATTATTGTCAATTATTACAAACCGATACTTATTTAGTTTATATAACATACCATTAACTTGTTTAAACATGAATCCAAAAAGCACGATAAATAATAAACCTCCTAAAGTTAATGGTATTACCGCTATTTTTGCATCGTCTTTTAAAATCAAAAAAAAAGTTATAGATATAATCAAACCAACTACTATTACTGAAGAAACCAAAGTGGTTTTTCTTGTCTTATTTGCTAATTCTTCTAATATTCTAGGGTTTGTTATTTTATATGTTTTCATTTTAAAATCTAATTTCTATTATAAAAAAACTTCAAATTTCAATTGTTTTTATAACTTTATTCTATTTAATGTTGCATCAAAAAATACTACTTCTTTTTCTTCTTTTACTCCTTTCATTTCGTCTACTAACTTTTCTAAAATTACCCATTCACTTTCAAAAAGTAAATCATCATTATCTTTATTAATAAACGCTATTGTTTTTGATATAAATTCTTCATTTTTATACCCCCAAGAAATAGGCCTTGGCTCAAAATGTCTTCTGTATCCTCTTATAGCCATTCCAAACAAACTTACACAAGGAATTCTTTCTCCTATCTCAATTTTATGATTTGGTAAATTATTTATGGTCATTTTCTGACAACCCCAAATTACTTTCTCTTGTTCTGAAGAAGATCGCATATCTGCCAATGCAATAATTTTAATCGGATTTAACTCTATGATTATTGCGGGAATAATTAATCCATTTTCGTAAGCAATTCTTTTAGTGACACTTCCTTTTCCTAAGGAGAATGAAAGCATTCCTAAAAATAAGGTTATAGGTACTAAAAATGATCCCCAAATCCAATGTCCTGTATAAAATGAATAAACAGATAAACTTAAACAACCTACTGTTAAAATAAGCGCAACATATTTAAGCGGATTTACTTTTACTTCATATTCATCAAACTTTTCTATTTGATCTTCATCTGGTTCTATATTCATTGCTCTAGAGGCAGCGCTTAGATTTAATATATCTCCTTGATCTCCGATCTCTTTTTTAATTTCCATTAAAATTATTTTCTTATTTAAATTATTTCTTTTTATTTATGAAGTTAATTTCTTAATTACCCCATAATATCATATACCTTTCCAGAATCAATTAACTTTTCTTTACTATTGTATAACTCTTCATAAACTCCACCTCTTATTGGTTTTTCTATTTTATAATTACCATTTCTATAAAAAGTTTTTACAACCCCATTTGTATATGTTATCCTTTTTTTTATTTTATTTCTAAAGTCAAAATTTTTTATTACTTCTTTTATACTTCCTGGTAAATTTTTAGTTTTTATTACAGTTATTAATTTTCCTTTTAAATATTTTTCTTCAATTCCTTTAATAAAATCTATTTTAGAACAATCACCCATTTCAGGGTTTTCATAATAATCACTACACGAATATTCATAAATATTCTCTCCCTTTATTGTTTTTAATTCATAATAAACAGTTTTAGTTTCTTTATATGATTTTGTTATAATAGTATCTCCCCTCGTATAAGTTTCTTTTTCTAAATATTTTTTTCTTTGATGAAATTCTTTAACACCTAAAACAAGCCCTTCTTTTACTTTTATCTCAGCTAATAATTGTCCTTCTTTCTGAACTCCAATAATTACTTTTACCGTTCCATCTATTTCTCCTGTGCTTACTATAGAAAACCAAAAAGACAAAGGTTGTGTACCTTCTTTAATCTCATACATATAACTACCTGGATGCAGTTTTTTACCATTTTTATTCTTAGCATGTACTTTTTCGCCTGTATTACCTCTATTATAAATATTAGTTTCATAATCTTTCTTGGAAAGTAGCGTTTGCCCAAATGTTAATAAAACTGACAGTAAGCAAATTAGAGTTGTTATTTTTTTCATTTTTTAAAAATTATTTTTTATTTCCTTTTCAAATCAGTTATTAATAATGGATTCTCTTTTCGCAATCTCTCTAATAACTTTTGAGTTTCTGTAGTTTTAGGATTTACTAATAACTGTTCATATTCTTTAGAAGTAATACCTACCATTTGTAAAAACTGAACCTCACCATGCGGTGTATTTATTTTTCCAAGTTCAGGATCAGAAACAAAAGCAATCGCTGTTATTTCTGTATCTGTATTTAATCGAATAGGGCCATTAGCAGGAATAAAATGAAACTCTTCAAACCATTTTTTACTATTAAAAACATACTTCGCTAAATTTTGCATTAGAGATACTACCCATTGAAGATCTTCCTTATCTTCTTCTAAAGGAATTAAACGAAAAGTAAATTCAAATCCCCAACCACTAAATTCATTCCCTGTAGCTTCTTCATTGTAATAAAGATTTGACATTCCGTACGAAATAAAATGATCGTGATCTTTTTGCTTTTTCGATTTATAGATACTAACACCATCTAGAGGATCTTCTCCTCCTAACATCATTTTAAGAATAGTTGCATAATGTTTTGGTTCTTCATTAGGATATAATTTCTCTATTACTTCATCAATACTTTTCCAACCAACTGCTTCATCTTCATTATACTTTTTTCTATATTCTTCTATATTCACTTCTATTAGAATTAAAAATTACCGATAGTAAATATATTGAAACCTTCTTTTATTAATATTAATGAAACTATTTCTGTATGTGAAGAATATTTTTTTGCTTTAAATACACTAACATCTGTAAAAAACAAGTAACTTAAAATTCTTTTCTAAAAATTATTTAAAATAAAGACTCCTTAAACTTTAAGGTTTAAGGAGTTTTTATTTTATTAAAAAATGAATTTTTAATTCTCTTTAACCGATAATAAATTAGCAAATAATTTATACGCTCCAGGTACACCTGCTGGTAATTCTCTAAAGAAACTTAAACCAGTATATATATAATTTCCTTTACCATATTTAGCAACTAACAAACTTCCTTTTTTAGCTGATTCTCCTTTATCATTCATTGATAATATAGGCGTATACTCACTACTCCATTTATTAGGAAAATACAAACCTCTTTCCTGCACCCAATTTTCAAAATCTGTTGTTGTAATTTTATTTGGATAGTTTAAAATTGAATGTTGTTTTGCTAACATAGTTATTTTAGCAAACTCATCTGTAACTCTATCTCTAGATAATTGTAAATCATACGGAGCTTTTACATCTACTCTTCTATTTGTGTTATACTGCACAATTACGTTCCCTCCATTCTTAACATATTCTAAAATGTGTTTTTGTTTAAACTGAAGTTCTTTTTTAGTATTGTAAGCTCTAATACCAATTACTACTGCATCAAATGATGTTAAAGTAGTTTCATTAATGTTTTCTGGTGAAATCTCTGTAACTGTATATCCTATTTGACGTAAACTTTCTGGAACTGCATCTCCTGAACCTTGAATATAACCTATCGATTTTCCTTCTTTTTTAATATCTAAACGAACTACTTTTGCTTTTGACGGTAATAGAATAGATTGTTTAGGTATATGACTATAATTAATCTCTACTAATTCTTTTTCAAAAGAAGTTCCATTAACTGAAGCTATGGCTTGTATATATCCATCAGATTGGTTTTTAGAAGGAGTTACCATAAAATCAACAACTCGTTTATCTCCTTTTTGCTCTATATTAAAATTAATACTTTTTGGAGATACAGACCATCCTTTTGGAGCTTTTAAGCTTACTGATCCTTTTGTATTCATAGCTCCTGAGCGAACTTCTACTCCTATTTTTTTTGCTTTTTTATCTGAAAAAATAAGAACTTTATCTTTTAATTTAGTAGTTACTTTAGGTAACACTTCAAAAGGTTCATAAATTTCCCCTTTATCACGTTGAGAATATCTTCTTACTACGTTCTTAGTAAATGAAATAGGTACATTCTCTATTACTAAGTTAAATTGAATTTGAACTGGACGTTTTGTTTCAGGATCTCCAATTAACCTTTGGTCATTTACTGTATACATTCCCAAATTCCATTCAGAAGCTAACCAATAAGGTGCCGAATATTTAAGATTCCCTACTGATAATGTTTCTGTGAAGGTTTGCTTTTTATTAGGTGCTAAATCAAGTGTCTTAGTTATTTTTTTATTAGATGGCAACCATTCTACAGAAGTAATTCCCATAGAAATTGAGCTTCTATTTAAAGCTTCTATATCTACCTTTACAGATGAATTCGGTGTTACACTAGATAATTTAGCTGAAGCTTCTAAATACAAACCTGCACAAGCTTCTATAATTTCTTTAATTTGTTTTGTTTTTATTATTTTCCAATGATTGTCTTTCAATTTCTCAATTAAAGCATACGCTTTTAATAACTTTGGTAAATGTATAGATGGATTTGTAAAATTGAAATTCTTTTCAACATCATACAAAATAGTTCCAATTTCTCCACCGCCTGCTACTCTATTCCATGTAGTATTAATACCTGAAAAAAGATCTTTTTTATCTTTTGGAAAATCTCCTTTTAAAAATTCAACATATTCTGTTTGCCCACCTCTGGTTGTCACTCTTCCAAAACCTTGGCATAAGTGTTGGCTACTAGCCATTGATGCTAATTCATTGTTTGAAACCCCTTTTAATGGGTAATATACACCTACATCAAAATTTAATAATTTACTCTGATCTGCTTTTGCAAACTTTTCTCTACTACCATAAAACCACCAAGAAGTATTAAAGAACAAACGATTTGGGTTCCAAGTATCTGTATACTTTAATTGTTCAGGGTATTTTGTTTTATCTCCTGCCAAATCAAAAGCTTCTACACTTAACATAGCAGAAGACGTATGATGTCCATGAGTAGTTCCTGGAGTTCTATGATTAAAACGATTAATAATCACATCTGGTTTAAATGTTCTAATTGCCCAAACCACATCAGATAATACTTTATCTTTATTCCATATTGCTAATGTTTCATCTGGATGTTTTGAATATCCAAAATCATTGGCTCTTGAGAAACGTTGCTCTCCCCCATCAACTCCTCTTGCAGCTAATAATTCTTGCGTTCTAATTACCCCTAATAATTCACGAATTTCTGAGCCAATTAAATTCTGACCTCCATCACCTCTTGTTAATGATAAATAAGCAGTTCTTGCTTTTACATTATTGGCTAAATATGCTATTAACCGTGTGTTTTCATCATCTGGATGTGCAGCAACATATAAAGCAGAACCCAAGAAATTTAATTTCTGAATTTTTTCATATACTTGATTTGTTGTTAATTTTTTTGGCTTTTGTGCTATCGCTGAAAAAAAAGTTAGCGCAAAGACGAAGGGTACTAATAATTGTTTTTTCATTTAATTATAAATAAAAATGTTAAGTCGAGCGGAGTCGAGACTTAACTATTTTACCTCTCGACTCCGCTCGAGGCGACAAATTAGTCGTACAACAAATGTACTCTTTTTACGTTTTTAATAACTGAGTTTAACAAAATGCTAACACTTTTATTAATTACAACAAAAGTACCTGACTATAAAAACAATAACTTTTAGATTTACTTTTTTGTGTACATTTACAATTAATCAATCAAAACTTTAACTACTATGAAAATTAAATTTTCAATTTTATCTATTTGCATATTATTTTTAGCTTCCTGTAAAGGAAAAGATAACAAAAACGGGAATTCTCCCTCTCCTAATTTTTCAAATAAAAATACTGCTTCTCAAATAATTACCTATTATAATCTTATTATAGATTATGATGCTAATGCTTCTGGAAAAATATCTAAATTAATAGATAAAGATCTAAAAACATTAGATAAAATGGTAACTGCTAAAAGTAAAAATAGAGGTTTTATTACTTGGACCACTTTTATTGGTATCGATCCTAAAGTAGAAAACTGGTCTGGTAGCTCTAGAGTTAATCTTTTAAAACCAGAAACTTTATTAGAAAAAAATATGGCTAACAAAGTATTGCCTTTGGTACAAGGGATGAACAATTCTTATAAAGAAACAAAAAAAGCTTATTTAGATTTTAAAAAATATTATAAAAATGAAGACTATAAAGATGATGCTTGGAAGAAAGGAGCTGAATTAATACAAGTAATGGGAGATAAAAGTAAATCGTATTACGAAAGTAGAAATAATTTTTATTCTGTTTTTGAAAATGTTATTGATAAAGCTGAAGAAGATGTATTATCAGATCATCCAATTAGAGATGAAATTATTCACGCAAAAAGAACTCTAAAATTAATAGATAAAACACTTACTCTACTTCAAAATAAAGAAACTCCTATTACTGATATTGAAGATATTTACAAAAAAGTAGAAGATCGTTTTAATGAAGGTAAAAAAATGGATCTCAAAAAATTGACTGAGCAAAATAAAGAAGATTATTTCAATTCTTTTTATGATGAAGTTGATGAATTTTTAGGAGCTTTTAGAAAAGCAAAAAGAGATGGAAAAATAACAGACAGAGAATATAGAAGTGTTTATTCTGAATACAAAAGTGTTATAGGCGATTATAATCGTTTTGTAAAATAATTTATTTACTTCTATAAAATTAAAAAGCCAATAAAAGATTCATCTTTCATTGGCTTTTTAATTTTATTTTTTAATAAGTTTTACATCAATAAACAATATTTTAGATCCCCTTTATTCTAAAAAAGATTCTTCTTTAAAACCTATTAAATACAATTTTTCTTGAGCTCTAGTAATTGCTGTATATAGCCATCTTAAATATTCTGTACTTAAACCATCTGGCAAATAAGGCTGTTCTATAAAAATAGTTTTCCATTGCCCTCCTTGCGATTTATGACAGGTCATAGCGTATGAAAACTTCACTTGTAAGGCATTAAAAAACTTATTCTTTTTTACCCCCATAAATTGTTTATACTTCGATTTCTCATCTGCAAAATCTTCTTTAACCGCATTATATAATTTATTAGACTCCTCATAAGTTAATGAAGGAGTTTCACTTGTTAAAGTATCTAATAACAAAACCGTATCAAAAGGTTTCATATCTGGATAATCAATCATCCTAATTTCTACTTCTGCAAATTTAAACCCGTACAATTCTTTTATTTCTTGAATACGCATTACTTCACAAATATCTCCATTCGCTATAAAACCAGCAGAAGAAGATTCTTTTAACCAAAAATAATTATTTTTAACAACCATTACATAATCTCCTACCGAAATTTCATTTTCTTGTCCACGTATTTTAGTTCTAATTTGATCATTATATTGGTTTGCCCTTTTATTAGAACGAACTATAATTGCAGTATCCTCTACTCCTATTTCTCCATCATAAGCCTGTGTAATAGCATCTTGTATATCATAACCATCTTGTAACCTTATAACATCTGGATAGTTAACATCAAATTTAAAATCAATTCCATCATTTTGAATCAACAACCGTAAATCGGTTGCGTTTTCTAAAATTCCTGAATCTTGTTGTTGTCGTACTACCTCATCTAATTCTATTTCAGAAACATCTTTATTATAATTAAGTGATAATTTATCTGCATCTAAAGCCGGACTTACATTTAATTTTACGGGTGGCAATTGTGCTGTGTCCCCAATAAAAACAAGTTTACAATTATTTCCTGAATATACATAAGAGATTAAATCATCTAAAACAGATCCGTTTTCAAACAATTTAGCATTCTGAACTTGATCAGATATCATAGAAGCCTCATCAACTATAAACAACGTATTGGTATGTTTATTTGGTTGCATTACAAAACTTACCCCTCCGTTAGATTGTTTTTTTGGAAAATATATTTTCTTATGTATCGTAAATGCTTGCCTCTTAGAATAACCAGAAATTACCTTAGCAGCTCTACCTGTAGGTGCTAATAGTACCGCTTTTACGCCTACTTTCCATAAACTATGAACTACTGTACTTATAACGGTAGTTTTACCTGTACCAGCATATCCTTTTAATAAAAAAAGGGCTCGATTATTTTTATCAAAAACGAACTCAGAAAGCTCATTAATTAATGCTAATTGTTTTGATGTAGGGTCATAAGAAAACTTCTGAATTACCTCTTTGTGAAAATCACCTGCAGTTTTAATCATATTTCAAATAAATCATCAAAGATAAATGTAATTATAAAAATTGTTTTCATGATTGAAAAAAAATTGTAGATTTGCGAATATCACACTTAAAAAATCTAAACACAATGAATTTAATATTAATGATCATAGCTGCTGTTGTTGTTGCTGTTCTATTAGCTATTCTAATAGTTAAGTTTATTCCTTTAAAACTAAGGCCTTTAGTTTCTATACTTTTATTAGCTGTATCGGTGTATTTAGGATACTTAATTTATAATGGTGTTATGGAACCTATTAGATTTAATGTTGAAAAGAAGGTTCGTTATGCTAAAGTTATAAAACAGCTTAAATTAATAAGAAAAGCTGAATTAAAATACAAAGAGTCTAAAGGTGTTTACACTAAAAGTAAAGATAAACTAATTAACTTTATCGAAAACGATTCTTTAGTCTTGACAGAAACAATCAATTACACTGAAATGGAAAAAAGAGGAGCTATTGAAGTTGAAGTTTCTAAAAAAAGAATAGATACGACTGGATATGATCAAGTTCTTAAATTCTTTAAAGGAGAAGATTACAAAGGTATGTTTAAAGTACCTGAATCTGATAAAGAATTTGAGATCGGTATTGGAGAAACAGAAAAAATACCTGGATTATTTGTTCCTTTATTTCAAGCTAAAACAGAAAAAAAGGATGTTTTAAAAGGTTTGCCTGTCCATTTAGTAAAACAAGAATTAGAAGCTCTTGAAGCTGATCAAATAAAAGGAGCTTACATTTCTGTAGGATCTTTAGAAGAAGTATCAACTGGTGGTAACTGGCCTCCATTTTATGATCTAGCAGATGCAAAAGCTAACGCAAAGAAATAAAAACTTTACATCAGAAAATAAAAATCTATCCATCCAATTTAGTTTGGATGGATTTTCTTTTTGTATCAAAGACGCTATTTCTGAAGAGATTGCTCTACTTTCTGAATATGTTTTCACTAATAAATTAGAAACACCTAATTTATTATTAGAAAAAATTAAATCTATATTCGAAAGTGATGAAGATTTACAAGCTAACTTTAAAAAAGTAAAAGCAGTTCATTTAAATCAACTAGTTACTCAGGTACCTAATGAATATTTTGATGATGCAAATTTAAAGTCATATTTAAATTATAATATAAAAACACTTGCTTCTGATTATATTACCTATGATAATTTACAAAGTATTGATGCAAAAAATGTATTCATTCCTTATGTAAATATTAATAACTTTTTATTTCAAAATTTTGGCGAGTTTGAATTTGAACATCATTCTACAATTTTAATAAATAAGTTAGTTAAAAAATATGAAAATAGTTCTAATGATCTTATTCTTGTTAATGTTGTATACGATCATATAGATGTAATAGTACTTAAAAAAGGAACTTTTTGCATGTATAATTCATTTCACTTTACAACTAAAGAAGATTTTTTATATTATATTCTTTTCTCTGCCGAGCAATTAAATCTTAACTTGAAAGAATTAGAACTTATATTTGTAGGAAATATTACTAAAGAATTTACTTCTTATCAGATTATAAGTGATTATTTAAAAAATATTAGTTTTTTACAGCCTAGTTATGATTTTTTAGACGAAGCTGAACATTTTTTTCCACATTCAAATTATATTTTACTATCATAAATGCGTATTATTTCAGGAAAACATAAAAGTAAACGAATTACAGCTCCCAAAAACCTACCTGTACGTCCAACTACAGACATGGCAAAAGAGTCTTTATTCAATATTTTAAATAATCTATATTATTTCGATTCTATTTCAGTATTAGACCTATTTGCTGGTACTGGTAACATCAGTTATGAATTTGCTTCTAGAGGTACAGAAACTATCTATGCTGTAGATGGTCACTTCGGTTGTATTAAATTTATAAATAAAACAGCTGACGATTTAGAAATGGACATTACTACTTTTAAAAGCGATGTCTATAAATTTTTAGAAAAAACATCTTTAAAAACTGATGTTATTTTTGCTGATCCACCTTATGATTTTGAAGAAGAAAAATTTCTTTCTATCGTAAATCTCGTTTTTGAAAAAGAATTACTTAACGAAGAAGGTGTACTTGTTGTAGAACATTCTAAACATACTGATATATCAAAACACCCAAAGTTTAGTTATGATAAACGTTATGGAGGTAATGTTTTTAGTTTCTTTGAATTTTAATTCTTTTAGAATTATATATAATAGAGCAAGGGGTTTTTAACCCCTTGATTAAATTTTCACCTTAATATCATACTCTTTTTCAAACGATACTACTTTTTCAAAAATTTAATATAAACAGACACTTTCTTCGTTTATTTCTACAATTATAAATTTAACATTCTTGTTTTTCATATTTTCTGTTATTTTAGCTAAAAAAACAACTTATGGTATATTTAGTAGTATTAGCAATCATTATTTTATCATTCTTTTACGGAGTTTCTGTATACAATAGCTTAGTTAGAAAAAAAACAGAGATGGAAGAAGGTTGGAGTAGCATTGATGTTTTTTTAAAGAAACGATACGATTTAATTCCTAATTTAATGGAAACTGTAAAAGGGTATGCTAGCCATGAAAAAGAATTATTTGAAAACATTACTAAAGCACGAAATTTAGCACAAAATGCTTCTTCTGTTAATGAACAAGGTCAAGCTGAAAATGCTTTAAAAAATTCAATGATGAATCTTTTTGCTATCGCAGAAAACTATCCTGAATTAAAAGCTAATCAAAACTTTAGTGAGTTACAAAATGAATTGACTTCTTTAGAAGAGGAAATAGAAATGACTCGTAGATATTATAATGGAACTGTAAAAGAAAATAATATTTCTATTGAAAGTTTTCCTTCTAACATTATTGCGAATATGTTTAACTTTGATAAAGGAGACTTTTTTGAAATTAGTAATGCTACAGAAAGAGAACCTGTAAAAATTTCATTCTAATTCTTTTTATTTTATGAAGCGGAATATATATGCTACTTATGACGTATTTCCTAGTGCTAAAGGAGCCTCTACACATATTAAAGAAATGATTTTAGAAGCTTCTAATCATTGTGATGAACTTCAATTATTTTGCCTAAGAGGAAACAACTCTTTACCAGCTGTGCAAACAGATGGAAAGGTTTTTATAAAACGTTATTACAACGAAGAAAAATTAAATTACTTACAAAAAGCATCTCTTTTTTCTAAGCAATTATATATTGATGTTCAAAAAAACAAGGAAACGATACAGGTAGGTCATTTTAGAGATATTTGGAGTGGTATGGGCATGGTTATGGAACCTAGTATCAAAACAATTTTTGAAGTAAACGCATTAACTTCTTTAGAATTACCTTATAGATACCCTAATTTAACGCCTTCTTTTTTACAGAAAATGAGAGACTTAGAATCTCAATGTTTAAACAAAGCAGATATAATTATAACTCCTTCAAATGTAACTAAAGAGTATTTAAAAAATGCATATGACATTCATGAAGATAAAATAACTCTTATTCCTAATGGAACTCATATTCCTAATACATTTGAAAAACCTGAAGATGCTCCCAATAAATATATCATATATTTCGGTGCTATTCAACCTTGGCAAGGTGTAGATGTACTACTAAAAGCAATGACTTATTTAGAAGATTTTAAAGATTTAAAATTAGTTATTTGTTTATCTGTAAAAGAAAGAGCTTTTAAACCATTTAAAAAACTAGTAGAAAAATTAAACCTACAAGAACGAGTTATTTTAAAATCTAAATTAAAAAAGAATGAGTTATATAATTACATCCATTTTGCTGAGGCTTCTGTAGCTCCTTTAAAAGCTTGTGATAGAAATATAATCCAAGGTTGTTCTCCTTTAAAAATTCTTGAAACTATGGCTTGTAAAACTGCTTTAATAGCTTCTGAATTACCTGTTGTAAATGAATTAGTTTCAGAAAAAGAAGCTTTACTTTTTGAACCTGATAGAGAACAAGATTTAGCAAGATGCATTCGTTTTATATTAGATTCACCAGAAAAAAAAGTAGAATATGTAACAAATGCATTTAAAAAAGTTAAAAAAGATTTTCTTTGGGATATGCAAAAAGAAAAATTAAAAAAAGTGTATGAAAAATTAATTGTTGCTCATGAATAGACAAGGTAATGTTTTAAATAAAGAACAATATACTGGTGCTCCTATAGAAAGAGCTCATTTACATAGAGGTTTTAACTCTAAGAAAACGCCTATTAAATGGGTTCGTTTTTTTAGAGCCTGTGTTTTACAACGTAAAGTAGCCGAAGAGAAAAAGAGTGAAAAGATCAAAAAAACTTGGAAAAACTTTTTCATATATGCTGCAATGGTTATCATATCTTTTTTCTTAGTTTTTCCTTTATTTCCTTTTGCTAGACCTTTAATGCCTTTTTTATTCCTATCTATTTTTATTTTCTTAATTGTTGCTATTGTTATCAACTATAGAAGTAATAGTAGATTCAATAAAAACTTCACAGAAGGTTTTGATTTTTTTGCCGATTACTTTTCTGCCTTTTTTACACTTATTGAAGAAGATTTACAGCCGCAATCTAAAATAGCTTTAGATGCTAACTTAAAAAACACTGTTTCTAAAGAAAATTTTATTCAAAAAGAGGTTTATGAAAGCGATACTTATGGTTTCGTTTCTGGAAAACAAAATTTCTATGAACGTGCTATTAGTAGAGGTTCTTGTTTCTTCAACGATGGATCTTTAGTTTCCTTTCAGTTTACAGAAAAAATTAGAGAGCGAATTGTTAACAAAAGAGGACGCATAAGTGGTAAG